>JAKSQF010000262.1 GCA_024404235.1 Clostridia bacterium
ACTGTTCGCGGGTAAGCTTGTTAAAACCGTTCAGGGTTTCAACGGTGGTGGGCAGATCGTAATCGGTTTTTAAGGTCGCCGGTTTTTCGGTGGCGGCTTCTCGGGCTTCTACGGGGTTGATCACGTATTTTTTGATTTCGGCGACCTCGTCGGCACTTAAATTGCCGTACAAAGCGTAAACCTTGGCCGAACGGATCAGCGGACGGTCACCCTGCGAGATAATCTGAATACACTGTGCGGCACTGTCGGCACGCTGATCAAATTGACCCGGCAGATATTCCACTGCAAAAACAGTTGCGTCGCCAAGCTCTAATTCGGTCGAGGTAACGTCCAACTGCGGCTCGGAAAACACCGTTTTTACGGCATAATCAAATAAATCCTCTGTGATGTTTTCGGCATCATAGCGGTTGATAATGCGCACGTTTTCAAGATTTTTAATGCCTAACAGCTGTGTGGCATCACTCTTCAAAGCGTGTGCTTCGTTGGCTAATTCTTCGCGTTTTTCTACGTAAATACGATATACCATTTATTCCACCTCGTTTATCTGTAAAGCTCTTTTTCCGATATCGGTACGCCAAAAGGCACCGTCGAACGTGATTTTTTCCACACGCCCATAGGCTGTTTTGATCGCCGCCGAAAGATTGTCCTCTACGGCAATAACGCCCAAAACACGGCCGCCGCTTGTGTAAAGCTTACCGCTTTCGATCTTGGCACCTGCCACGATAACGTTCTGTTCCAAATCCGACGGAATGGTAATTTCAAATCCCTTTTCGTAGGACTGCGGATATCCTTTGGACGCCATAATGACACAGCAGGCACTCTTGTCGCTGAATTTTACTTCGCAGTCGGCAAGTCTTTCTTCGGTAACGGCCTGCATCACGGTCAAAAGATCGCTTTCAAGCAACGGCAGAACGACCTGCGTTTCCGGATCGCCGAAACGGCAGTTGTACTCAATGACCTTCGGCCCGTTTGGTGTCAGCATCAAACCAAAGTACAAACAGCCCTTAAAGGTGCGTCCTTCGGCCTTCATTGCACGAATGGTCGGCAGGAAGATTTTTTCCATACATTCGTCGGCAATTTCTTTTGTGAAATACGGGTTGGGGGCGATCGTACCCATACCGCCCGTGTTAAGACCGGTGTCGTTATCGCCGGCACGCTTGTGATCCATTGAAGAAATCATCGGTACCACAACGTTGCCGTCGGTAAAGGATAAAACCGAAACCTCCGGACCGGTCAAAAATTCTTCAATAACGATTTGGTCACCGCTTTTGCCGAACTGCTTGTCCTGCATAATGGAAATAACGGCATCTTTAGCCGTCTGCTTGGTTTCGGCAATGATAACACCCTTGCCCAAGGCAAGGCCATCGGCTTTGATAACGGTGGGCAGGGGAGCCGTTTCAAGATAATCAAGCGCCGACTGTGCATCGGTAAAGACCTTGTATTCGGCGGTGGGAATGTTGTATTTCTGCATCAGGTTTTTGGAAAACACCTTACTGCCTTCGATGATTGCGGCAGCCTTGCAGGGGCCAAAGCAGGGAATACCTGCGCTTTCCATGGCGTCCACCATGCCGAGCATCAACGGATCGTCGGGGGCCACAACGCAATAATCAATTTTCTTTTCAACTGCGGCCGCAACGGCATTTTCAACGTCGGTTGCCGCAACGGGGATGCAAACCGCATCCCGTGCAATACCGCCGTTGCCCGGCAGTGCATAGATTTCGGTAACGGAAGG
>JAKSQF010000263.1 GCA_024404235.1 Clostridia bacterium
CCTATTTTTTCGATCCTTCCTTCCATTACTTGTTCAGTTTTCAGGGTGCGAGCAAATATCGTACTTTAGGCAATCGCTTCTGCGGTTGCTTTTTTGTTTTCTCTCATATTTTTCTTGACAATCTTTACAATTGATAGTATTCTAATGCAGTAATGTAACGTTTCAAAAGGAAAGTACGGTGCAAATATGAAGAAAATCAACGTTCAAAAGCTGATTGCAAGCATTGAAGCCGATGCGGCAAGAAATATTGCCGAAGCAAATATCGGTGCGGCAAGTGTTGCCGTTATGCAGGACGATCAGCTTCTTTATAAAAACTTTTTCGGGGATATGACGCAGCAAAACGGCGAAAAAATCGGTGAGAATACTGTTTTCCGTCTTGCTTCGATGTCAAAACCCATTACGGCGGTTGCCATCGGTATTTTGTGGAGCCGAAATTTTCTTTCACTTGATGATCCGATCGAAAAATACATCCCTTGTTTTAAGGATCTGCACATCCGCAATCTTGATGAAAACGATAACGTTGTTGATTTGGGAGCCGTAAAAACCAAGCCGACCATTTTCCATTTGCTGACCCATACTTCCGGTCTTGGCTCTGATATCGTTGCCGAGCGTTTGTGGTCCACTTTTTCGCAGGAGGATATTGCCACGCTTGAAACCTCTATGCCGGTCTATGCGGCGGCGGGGGCGGCGTTTGATCCGCTTTCGCGCGAATGTTATAGCGCCGTCATCGGCTTTGACATTCTTGCGCGTATTGTTGAGATTATTTCGGGTCAATCTTCTTTTGATTTCCTGCAGGAAAATCTTTTTGGCCCATGTGAAATGTACGACACCGGTTTTGCGCCGACCGAAGAACAGTGGGAACGGATGATTACCGTTCATAATAAGGTCGACAACAAGTGCGTTGTGGGCGAAACCGAGCCCGGTAAGGTTTTCGGGAATATTCCCGTGACGCATACCTCGGGCGGTGCCGGAATGATCGGTACCTTGCCGGATTATATGCACTTTGCCGAAATGCTGCTTCATAAAGGCGAATATCACGGCAAGCGCATTGTTTCGGAGGAATATATCACTCAAATGGCAAAGGCGCAGGTGCCGGAGGTTATGCCGTATAACCAGTGCTGGGGTTATGGCGTGCGCTGTGTTGTAGATGAAACCTACGCCGATTTGCCGGTGGGCGCATTCGGTTGGTCGGGCGCATTCGGTACCCATTTTTGGGTCGATCCTGCCAATAAAGTGACAGCGTTTTATATGAAAAATTCGCTGTTTGACGGCGGCGCCGGCGCAAAAACAGCGGTCGAATTGGAAAAGGCCGTAACGGCGGCAATGAGCGACGAATAACAGCCAGAGCAACCGTGAAAGCGGTTGCTTTTTCTCTCTGCTTGCTGTATACTGAATTTATCAAATCAAAGCGAGGAAATGTGATGTTCTTAACACAAAAATCGTTGCGAAAAATACGTTTGCTTACAACAGCCTATTTCATTTTAGGTGCAATTATGTTGGTGCTGGCACTTTTGTCATTGGCACTGCATATCAACGCTGTGCCTGATTTTGTATTTTCGGGTCTGGTGATCTTGCTGGGCTTATTGTTTCGTAAATGGGGAAGATTTGCCGAGGGAAAGGGAAAACTTATCAATGCCGGCAATAAGCTTGTGAATAAGGGACTTCGTCCAGGGGAGTTTGTGGAGCTGTACCACCAACGAAAAAACGACCCCACTAACGTTATTGCAGAG
>JAKSQF010000264.1 GCA_024404235.1 Clostridia bacterium
CATAAAGACCGCGGACTATCTGCACTTCGATGTAATGGACGGCATCTTTGTTCCGAATATTTCTTTCGGCGTGCCGGTCATTCAGTCTATTCGCAAGCATACGGATATTCCGCTGGACGTTCACTTGATGATCGACCGTCCGCATCGCTATATAAAGGAATTCGCCGCCGTTTCGGATTGGCTCGGCTTCCATTACGAGGCCGGTTCCGATAATGCGGCACTTC
The DNA here is from genome assembly GCA_024404235.1 of Clostridia bacterium. Lineage (GTDB taxonomy): Bacteria > Bacillota > Clostridia > Oscillospirales > Acutalibacteraceae > UBA737. The sequence goes on from JAKSQF010000264.1 coordinate 225, forward strand.
TGCGGGAAATTCGTTCACTCGGTTGTAAGTCGTGCATTACCATTAAGCCTTGTACTGAGCCGGAAGCGATTTTTGATTTGCTTCCGCTCTGTGATATGGTGCTGGTTATGTCGGTTGAACCGGGCTTCGGCGGACAAAAATTCATGCCCTCCGCTTTGGATAAGCTATCTGCTTTGCGTGACGAATGTGCCCGTCGGGGTCTTAATATTGAATTGGAGGTTGACGGCGGTATTAACGGGGAAACAGCACCGCTTGCCATCAAGGCAGGTGCTACTGTGTTAGTGGCGGGCAGTTATATCTTCTCGGCAGAGGATATGGGTCAGCGTGTGGCTGAAATTCGCAATTTGGCGTTTTGATCATAAAAAAGCATTTTGAATTTGCGTTAATGCCGCTTTTTTGCAGATGATCGGTTCATATTCCTGAATTGCTGCAAGCAGAATCGGGTTAGTACTCAGCTGCATTTGGTGGCCGAGTCGTTCTGTGTCTTTTCGTGACAGTTGCAATACATAATCATATCCGTCGGTTGCTTTATACAACGCGCTGTTTTCGACACACTTTGGTGCCTGTCGAATGATTGCTTCCGCGCTTTCAATGAGAGCTTCCGCGTTTTCACAATGTATTGCGCAGAGTTTTGCCGGGTACAGCCGTCGTGTCCTTTTGGCGCTTTTGATCAATTCGATCGTGCAACCGCCTTTGTACGGATGCACTTCAATAAGCAATTTTGCCGTATTGCGGAAGAAATCCGAATTCGGAATGGCCTTATCAATTAAAGTGTTCAGACTTTTTCGCACCTTTGGATTTTTGTAGTCGATTTCTTCATATTTGCCGAAAAAATCACACATTTCGTGTTCAGACAAAACGATACGAAGCTTATGTTCAAAGCGTTCAACCAGCATTGCGCAACCTCCGTTCAGCGGTTGATAATAATCATTTTATCACCAAAATATCGACCGTTCAACCGGTATTATGCGGTATATTTTCAATATTTTGGATCATAATGTAAATGGTGGTCCAAATGAGTAAAAATCCTTTTAGAGGGTCTTCTTTTCAAGCCTTTTGGCGTTCGGCGGTTTTAACAGCGTTGGCCGTCGTTTTAATCATAATCGGCTATTTTACGGCCGCATACTTTTTTGGTAATTCTTAGTTTGGTAAAGGGATGTTTAAAATGGATTATATGTTTTTAAAAAGCGGAACGGACGTGCGCGGTATAGCAAGCGATCTCGGCGGGAAGTCGGTCCAGCTGACCGATACGACGGTTTATGATATTACGTCGGCGTTTTTGGTTTGGCTTGCAAAGAAGACCGGCAAATCTTCGTTTACGATCGCCGTCGGTCACGATTCCCGCATCACGGCAGACCGCATTTCCGGCGTCGTTAAGCAAGCGCTTTGTGCCGGTGGAGTCAACGTTTTGGATTGCGGTCTTTGTTCGACGCCCGCCATGTTTATGACCACTGTTGATCTTTCGACTGATGCCGCCATT
>JAKSQF010000265.1 GCA_024404235.1 Clostridia bacterium
GCAAAGAAGAACTGAAGGAACTGGTGGCTTACGGTAACGATCACCACGTCGAATTGATTCCGTGCATTCAAACGCTGGCACATCTGAATGCCTTGATGCGCTGGCCGAAATATGCCGAACTAAAGGATTGCCACGATATTCTGTGTGCAGGGGAAGAAAAGGTATACGACTTGATCGAGGATATGATTGCAACGCTGCACGTCTGCGTTACAACGCGTACGGTGCATATCGGTAGGGATCAGTCCAGCTTTATCGGCCTTGGAAGTTATATGCAAAAGCACGGTATCGAAAACCGAATGGATATTTTGCTGAAACATTTGAGCCGTGTTTCCGAAATTGCCGCAAAGTACGATTACGAATTGCTGATGTGGGGCGATATGTTCTATAAGCTGACCGGTGACGGCAGTACCGAGGTTGCCGACTTCGATAAAGCCTTAAAGGAAAAAATTCCGCAGAACGTTACGCTGGTGTATTGGGACTATTATTCTACCGAAAAATCACACTATGACGAGCGTATTGAAAACTATCAAAAGTTGCAGCCGGTTTGGTTTGCCGGCGGCACCTGGACTTGGACGGGTTTCGCACCACACCTGACCTATTCGAGAAAGACAGCCGAAGCGGCAATGCGTTCTTGTATGGAACACGGCGTTAAAAACTATTTTACCACCCTTTGGGGGGATGACGGTGCCGAATGCTCCCGTTTTTCCACACTGCCCGAATTATATCGGATTTCCTGCTTCGCCCACGGTGTTGAGGATATGACCGAGATCAAACGCGGCTTCAAAGAAACGTTCGGTATTGACTATGACGATTTCTGTCTGACCGAACTGCCCGATACCCCGAATACCGACGGTAAAATCTATAATCCCGATAAATATATGCTTTATAACGATTGCCTTACCGGCCTTTTGGACGGTACGGTTGGCGGCACCGAAGCGGCCCGCTATGCGGCGTGCGCCGAAAAACTGGAAAAGATGCGTACTGCTTCCGATTACGGTGTAGTTTTTGAAAGCTTATACTGCTTGTGTCGTCTGCTTGAGGTAAAATACGACATCGGCGTTAAAACCCGAACAGCTTACCAAAACGGTGACCGTGAAGCGTTGAAAGATCTGCTCGGAATATATGATGAAATCATTGTTCGCTTAGAGGCATTTTACAAGGCTTTTGAAAAGCAGTGGATGTGGGAAAACAAACCGCAGGGTTTTGACGTGATGGATATTCGCTTGGGCGGTTTGCGTCAGCGCATTCTCCACGCAAAACAGCGTATCGAGCAGTACCTGAACGGCGAAATTGACTGCATTGATGAATTGGAAGAGCCGATGCTCGGCGTCAACGGCGATGAGGAGTTCCTCGGTCAAACCGTCGGTTATTATTCCTGGTCACAGACAGCGACTGCCAACGTGGTTGCTAACACGGTATATTAAAGGCTTAAACAGTTTTCAGTAATTTTCGACCGCTCGATTTCATCTTTGTTGTAGGTAAATTGAATACATGGATATAGCAAAAGCACCATCTCGGAGGATTCCAAGATGGTGCTTTTGTAATTTGTATCAGAGCATTACCTTTACGGCGAAACCGCCACCAAAGAACAAGGTGTTCGTCCAATACACATTTGG
>JAKSQF010000266.1 GCA_024404235.1 Clostridia bacterium
TACGGTCGGCGGAGCGTTGCCTGCGGGGGCGGAGGTAACGGCCTTGTTAGCGCCGGCATTGATGTGAGCCATGGACTTTTCCTTCGAGCAGTAGAAGCCGGTGCATTCGAGAACAACATCGACATCCAGCTTGCCCCACGGACAGTCGTTAGCATCTTTTTCAGCGTAAATCTTGATTTCCTTGCCGTCGACGATGATAGAATCGTCGGTAGCTTCGACGGTGTGCTTGTTTTCACCGACGCGACCCAAGAAAGAGCCCTGTGCCGTATCATACTTCAAAAGATGAGCGAGCATCTTCGGGCTGGTGAGATCGTTGATAGCGACAACCTCGTAACCTTCGGCATCAAACATCTGACGGAAAGCCAGACGGCCGATGCGTCCAAAACCATTGATAGCAACTTTAACCATTGGAATAACCTCCTAAAATTTTTCTGCAATTATTTTAACCTATTATTCACTTTTTTTCAAGTGATTTTGTTTATTATTTAACAATTTTTTTATTTTTCGGTAAATTTAGCATAATATAGGCAATAAGTTCGGTCGTTTTTATGACATTTTCACCTTTGAAACAGCACAGTTCATCTCAGGCTTCAACCAAACCTTTTAACAGTTGTTCAGCCGATTTAATGCCGTCCACCGCCGCTGAAAGAATGCCGCCGGCGTAACCTGCGCCCTCCCCGCACGGATAAAGTCCGCTAAGCGAAACACTTTGACCGCTTTCGTCACGCAAAATGCGTACCGGCGAAGAAGAGCGGGTTCCAGGGGCGGTCAGCAAAGCATCGTTATCCGAAAAGCCGTTTAATTCGCGGTCAAATAACGGCAACGCTTCCCGCAAAGAATCCGTAACATAGGTTGGGAAAATCGGTGTAAAATCCGTTTCGGCAACGGCCGGCAAAACGGTTGGTGTCACCTTTCCGATCGGATGCGGCTTTCCGCTTAAAAACGAACCAACCGTCATTACGGGCACGCGGCCGCCGGCCAATCCAAACGCCGCTGTTTCCACCTCTTTTTGCAGGGTGCATCCTGCCAGCACGTCATCGCCCGGCAGATCGTCGGAACGAACGTCGACAAGCAGTGCGCTGTTGGCATTTTCGCCGTCACGACGGCTGTAACTCATTCCATTGACGGCAATGCCGCCCGCTTCACTGGAGGCGTTGAGCACCATGCCGCCGGGACACATACAGAAGGTGTAAACACCACGACCGTTTTCGAGATGTACCGAAAGCTTATAATCGGCCGCACCCAAAGCCGGATGCGTGGCAAATTCGCCGTACAAAGCACGGTTGATATCCGCCTGCTTGTGCTCAATACGAACGCCCATGGAAAAGGGTTTTCGGATCATTTCAATGCCGTGTTCTTTCAGCATTTGAAACGTATCGCGTGCTGAATGACCACAGGCCAAAATCAACTTTTCGCAGGGCGTTTTTTCACCGTTGACGGTAATACCGTTCAAGCCTTTTTCATCAAAATGCAGTTCCTCCAGTTTTGCACCGAAGCGTACTTCACCGCCAAGTGAAACGATCTCTTTGCGCACCTTCTTTACCACCGACACCAACACGTCGGTACCAATATTCGCTTTGGCATCA
>JAKSQF010000267.1 GCA_024404235.1 Clostridia bacterium
TTTGTTTGTGTGAAGATACGGCAACCGTTATCAAGAACGTGCTGTCGATGTTGAAGATCGACGCACCTGAAAAGATGTAACAAAAGAACGGGGAGATTTTGCTATGAAAAAACTGTTTTCCGTGATATTGGCGTTTGTTTTGGTATTAAGCTTTGCCGCCTGCGGCAAAACCCAACCGAAGGATACTCCCGAAGAGGTCACCCAAACGGCTTTTGTCGACCGTTCTGCTTTTGAACAGAACGTTATCGACGAAAAAATCCCCGAAATGCAATTTGCGCTCGGGCAAGATGCGGCACAGATGATTGCCGCCCTTCAGGAAGAGCCGCAGGAAATAGAGGACGACGAGGACTCCGACGGGCCGTACACACTGCTTGAAAAGGCGGATTATAAGGTTGTTTCTGCCGGTGTGTTTCGTCAACACGAGTATTATTACCGTGCCGACGGCAAGGTTTCCTGCATTGCCGCAAGTGATACCGCCTTCGGTTTGGAAAACGGTACCTTCATCAACGAAATCGAGTTGGCGCTTGATGCCGCTTCCGCCGAAAAAAGGACGGCGGTGAAAACACCGTGGCTGCCCTCCGGTGTGCAGTGTGATTGCTTAACCTATACTTTCGGAGAACGGTCGGTTTCCTTCCTGTTCGTCGAAGATCAGCTGGTAAAAACGGTCGTTTACGAAACGGCAGCATGGCCGCTTCAATAAGGTTGAAAGGAAAGACATTGAATGAATCAACCGCAGTATGAAACAGAGCAAAAGAAAAGCAAAAAAATCATTTGGTGGATCATTCTGATCTTATCCGTCGTTATTTTTGCGGTTTCGTTTGGCCTTTTGGCCTATCGTACCCGCTTATTCGGATTGTTGCCGCCAAAGGCCAATCCGTATGATGCAAATTCCGGTGTGCTTTCGCAAATTACCGATTCAGGCGAGCCGGACGAGGATGAAAACCTGCCCGAACAGCCTGAATTTTTGACCAAGGCAATTACGGATAATCCCGATACGATCGGTTGGATCCAATTACCGGGCTCCGGCGATTCCGGACGTTATGCCGATATCAACTATCCCATTATGCAAAGTTCCTCCGCAGAAAACGAGAATTTTTATTTAACGCACGATTTTGAAAAACAGCGCTCGCACGATGCCGCCATTTACGTTCAGCGTTATAATCATGCCGATTTCAGCGATCCCAATACGATCATTTACGGTCACGATTTGGCGGACCGCACCATGTTTACGGCATTGCGGCAGTACACGAATAAAAGCTTTTTCGACAAAAACGACGTGTTTTATATTGCCATTCCCGGTCACGTGCTGACCTATAAGGTTTATTCGGCCTTTGTGTATGACGATCGGCATTTGCTGCGCGCCTTTGATTTCGACGATAACGCGGAATACCAAAATTTCCTGGATATCACGCTGAATCCCACTTTTTCAAGACAGTATTTTGTGCGCAGCGGCGTATCGGTCACAACCGATGATCGCATCGTGACCTTAAGCACCTGCACACCGAATAAAAACGACAAGGAACGATTTTTAGTAGTAGGAGTTCTGACAAATG
>JAKSQF010000027.1 GCA_024404235.1 Clostridia bacterium
TGCTTTAAGCCCTACTATATTTCCGATTTGAATAATTCTGCGGTCGATAAAAGCGCTCTTGTACTGCACTGTGAAAAGTGCGGCACCGAGCTGAAGCAACTCAACAAATGGCGTTATCGCAATCGTTGGTTCTGCGCAAAGTTTTTGTGTGAACATTGCGAAGAAACGTTCAACGGGCGGGTCAGCTTCCGCCAAAATTTCGATGACGTGGTCGTCAAACAGCGTGTCACCGAAATCGTACCGCCGAAGGAAGAGGAAAATCAAGATGATTTGCAGCCTGTGTCCGCGCAACTGCCGGAGTGAACGTACAGATATTCAAAACTTAAACGGATTTTGCAAGATGCCTTTGCTGCCTCGTGTAGCAAGGGCTGCTTTGCATTTTTGGGAAGAACCCTGCATCAGCGGAACAAACGGTTCGGGTACGGTCTTTTTCAGCGGTTGCTCACTGAAATGTGTTTTTTGTCAGAACGAACCCATCAGCCACGGCGGTGTCGGAAAGGATATTTCGGTCGAACGGTTGGCCAAAATTTTCGCAGAACTTGAAAAAGCCGGTGCGCATAATATCAACCTTGTCAATCCCACCCACTACGCCGAAGCGATTCGCCGTGCCTTTGAAATTTACCGCCCCGCCATTCCCGTCGTTTATAATTCGGGCGGGTACGACAAAAGCGAAACGCTTGAAATGTTAGCGCCCTTCGTTGATATTTATTTAATGGATTTTAAGTATCAGGATCCACAGCACGCCTTTGCCTATTCGGGTGCGGCGGATTATCCTGTGCTCGCCGCAGATGCCATTCGCACCTGTTATTCGTTACAGCCGCAATGCATTTTCGATGAAGCGGGGATCATGCAAAAGGGTGTGATCGTGCGGCATCTTCTGTTGCCGCAGGCTACACGGGATGCAATGGCTGTGTTTGATTGGGTGCGACAGAACACTCCAAACGCTTATTTCAGCATTATGAGTCAGTATTTCCCGACGGGAGCCGCGTTGCAAATGAAGCCGATCAATCGTCGTGTTACCGCCCGCGAATACGAAAAGGTGCTGAACTATATCCTTGACAGCGGCTTTGAAAACTGCTATATGCAGGAGCGCGCCAGTGCCGCAGAGGAGTATGTTCCGCCGTTTGATTTTACCGGCGTATGATTTTATATGATTTATTAAAAGATCCCACTTGGCCATGCCGGTGGGATTTGTTGATTTTATCGAAATGTGCACATTTGTGTAATTAAATGTAAAAATATCGTGGAAAATCAAGTATTATTACGTAAAATTGTAGATTTTTTCACAAAACTCTTGCTTTTTGAGAAAAACCGTGATACAATATGGAACGTAACCAAAAAGGAGGTAAGAATTTTGGAGAAAAAATTGAAAATTATTGTCGCAGATGATTCTACCGAAATGGGGCAGTGTTGTGCAAAGGCATTGGCCGGTTACGGTATGGATGTCGTGTTGTGTGAAAAGGATGGCCGCAGCGTGGTGGAAAAAATCCGCACGGTGCATCCGGACGTTATACTTGCGGATGTGTTTATGCCGAATTTGGATATCCTCGGCGTTTTGGAAAGGATCCGCACAATGGAAGAGAAGGAAAAGCCGATGGTGATGGCGATGTCCAGCTTTGATAATCAACGCTTGGAAAGAGAAACGTTGGAAGCGGGCGCCAGCTACTATTTCCTCAAGCCGTTTGATGTCAACACTATGGCCGAACGCATTATCCGCCTTTCGGGTTGGCGCAATGAAGCTTCGCCTGTCGTGTTGCGGGATAATGTGGTGACCGATACCGATCTGGAACTGATGGTGACCGAAATCTTCCATCAAATCGGCGTGCCGGCACATATCAAGGGCTATCACTACCTGCGGGAGGCTATTCTGCTTTCGGTCAAAAATAACGAGTATATGAATTCGGTCACAAAAATCCTTTATCCCACCGTTGCTAAAAAACATAATACCACTTCGTCCCGTGTAGAACGTGCTATTCGCCATGCCATTGAGGTTGCGTGGGACAGGGGCGATATCGACGTGCTGAATTCTTATTTCGGCTATACCATTCAAAACGAACGCGGCAAGCCGACCAATTCGGAGTTTATTGCAATGATCAGCGATAAATTACGTTTGCGGCTGAAAAGTGCCTGATTATGTGGAAAAATGTGTTGACAATCCTTTAAAAAACGGTTATAATAGCCTTATATCAAGCAACGGAGAATCGTTATGAACACTGTGTCTTGTAAATCTGCTGTGAATAACCGTTCTGTGGGTCAGTCGACTCACGGTGTTGTTGCTATGTCTATTTTTACTGCCGATGCAGTACGCTTTTTTGCGTACTGCATTTTTTATTATTTTTACTTTTACTTTACGAAGAAAACTGAAAACGGGAAGTCCAAAGTCAACGTAGCGTAAAACAAGAATTTGTTTGATGGCGACTTCCTTTCGGGAAGTCGCCATTTCATTTAAACGTAAGGGGAAAACGATATGAACAATCTTGAAACTGTAAGAGCCGAAATCAGTGCGATCGACGAGCAAATGGCAAAGCTTTTTGAACGCCGTATGAAAGCGACCGAAGAGGTGGCAAACTACAAAAAGGAACGGGGCTTGCCGGTAAAGGATCCCGTCCGCGAAGCCGCCATGGTTGAAAAATACAGCAGTTTTATTACTGATCCCTGTATTGAGTCGCATTACATTCGCTTCTTGAAAAACACGATCGATATTTCCTGCGATTATCAAATGCAGTTGATGAACGGTATGAAGGTCGCTTATTGCGGTGTAGAGGGCGCGTTTGCTTCCATTGCCGCCGAAAAGATGTTCCCCGGCGCACAGCTTGTACCGTGTGCCGATTTTGAGGGTGCCTACCGTGCGGTGGAAAACGGACAGTTTGACTGTGCTGTTTTGCCGATGGAAAACAGCTACGCCGGTGAGGTCGGCTCGGTAATGGATCTTGTTTTCTCGGGTGAGCTGTATATCAATCAGGTAATGGATCTGGCTATTCGTCATCATCTTGTCGGCCTGCCGGAGGCTTCCGCTTCGGATATCAAAAAGGTCGTCCGCCACCCGAAGGCGTTGGAGCAGTGTGCCGAGTTTATTCACAAATCCGGCCTTGAAACACAGAACTATTCCAATACAGCCGCGGCGGCACAGTACGTCAGCGAACTGAAGGACTGCTCGGTTGCCGCCATTGCTTCGGAAGCTACGGCGGAAAAATACGGATTGAAAATTTTGGAAAGCGGCATTAACGACCGCCCCGATAATATGACCCGCTTTGCCGCCGTTTCCCGTGTGCAAAACCGTCCGGCGACCACCGGCGTGCGTGAAAATGAAAGCTTTATTATCGTCTTTACGGTACAGAATAAGGCCGGTGCCTTGGCACAGACGCTTAACATCATCGGTGCACACGGTTATAATATGCGTACGTTGCGCAGCCGCCCGATGAAAGATTTACAGTGGAACTATTTCTTCTATATCGAGGCCGAGGGCAATATCCACACCACAAACGGACAGGATATGTTGCGTGAACTGTCGGCGATCTGTGCAAGATTGAAACTGGTCGGTACCTACTGTACCGACAGCACAAAGTGAGGAGATACTCAAAATGATTCCTGTTTGTACTGCTTTGGGCAATTATGATATCGTTCTGCAAAACGGCGCTTTGTCGCAGATCGGCACGTTGCTCGATTTGGACCGAAAGGTGCTTATCGTGACCGATGACGGCGTTCCGTCACAGTATGGCGAGGCGGTCGCAAAAGCCTCCAAAACGCCGGTAACGGTAACAATTAAGCAGGGGGAAGCCAGCAAATGTATGGCACAGTTCGAAAACCTGCTTGCAGTAATGCTTCAAAACGATTTTACCCGTAAGGACTGCGTGGTTGCGGTCGGCGGCGGTGTCGTGGGCGATCTCAGCAGTTTTGCCGCCTCCTGCTATATGCGGGGTATTGATTTCTATAACGTTCCGACAACGCTTTTGTCGCAGGTCGATTCTTCCATTGGCGGAAAAACAGCGGTCGATTTTAACGGCGTTAAAAATATTATCGGCGCATTTTATCAGCCGAAGCGGGTCGTCATCGACCCCGAAACCCTGCGCACGTTGGATGAACGCCAACTGCACGCCGGCTTGACCGAGGCGGTCAAAATGGCGATTACAAATGATGCACAGCTGTTTGAAATTATTGAAAATTCAGCGGACTTGCAGAATGATCTGCCGGAAATCATTGCCCGTGCCTTGAACGTGAAAAAGACGGTCGTGGAAGAAGATCCGACCGAAAAGGGTTTACGTAGGGTGCTGAACTTCGGCCACACCATCGGTCATGCCGTGGAAAGTGCTGCGAACGGCGCGCTGTTGCACGGTGAGTGCGTGGCACTCGGTATGTTGCCGTTGTGTGATGCAAAAATGCGTTCCCGCGTAATCGCAGTGCTTAAAAAGTACGATTTGCCGACCGAGATTACCTTTAAAACAGAAGATTTGATGCCCTACTTAATGCACGATAAAAAGCGTGCGGCCGCAAAGATCATTACCGTGCTTTCGGATGAAATCGGCACATTCCGTTTCTGTGAGATGAGTCCGGATGAGATTTTAAGCCGCGTGGAGGAAGAAAAATGAAAAATACCTTCGGACAGAACGTATCGCTCACGCTTTTCGGCGAAAGCCACGGTGCGGCCGTCGGTGCTGTGCTGGACGGTATCGCTCCCGGCATTGCGGTGGATGAGGAGCGTATCGCACGGGAACTTTCCCGCCGTCGACCAAGCTCTGCAATGGATACGCCTCGCAGAGAAAAGGATGCGTTTCAAATCGTCAGCGGTGTATTCAACGGCAAAACGACCGGTACGCCGATCTGCATTGTCATCCCGAATGAAAACACCAAAAGCAGCGACTATTCCTACGGCGTCGCCCGTCCGTCGCACGCCGATTATTCCGCCTTTTGCAAGTACCACGGCTTTGAAGATTACCGTGGCGGCGGTCATTTTTCGGGTAGAATCACGGCGGCATTGGTTGCCGTCGGCGGTATTTTGTTGCCGGCACTTGAAAATTGCGGCATTACGGTCGGCACACATATTTTGCGTTGTAAAAACGTATCCGACCGCCCGTTTGAAGATGCGTCCATTGATATTTTACAGTTAAAAACAGCCGATTTCCCGACACTTGATAACGAAATCGGTGAGCAGATAAAAGATTTGATTTTGCAGGCAGGTCAATCGCAAAACAGTGTCGGCGGTGTGACCCAAACGGCGGTTTGCGGTCTGCCGGCAGGCTTGGGTGAACCTTGGTTTGACAGCGTCGAAGGTCTGCTTTCACATGCCCTTTTCAGCCTTGGTGGGGTAAAGGGTGTCAGCTTCGGCGAGGGCTTTGGCTTTGCGGATTTGACCGGTGTCGAAGCCAACGACGCCTTTCGCTCGGTCGACGGCAGAGTGGTTACCAAAACCAACCGCAACGGCGGTATCAACGGCGGCATCACGAATGGAATGCCCGTGTTGTTTGACTGTGCCGTTAAACCGACGCCGACCATTTCCCGTCCGCAGGAAACGGTGGACTTTATCAAGGACACAAATGCCGAAATTACGGCGCACGGCCGTCACGATCCGGCAATCATTCGCCGCATCTGTCCGGTGATCGACAGCGTAACCGCTTTGGTGCTGTGTGATTTTTTGGCCGGTCGTTACGGAACGGATTTTTTGGCGAAAGGAACGAACGTATGCGTTACGGATTGATCGGCGAGCATCTCGGTCACAGCTTTTCCCGTGAGATTCACGAGGGTATCACCGGCGAGCCCTATGACCTTGTAGAGCTTACGCCGGCGGAATTGCCGAGTTTTATGACAAAGCGGGATTTTGCGGCCATTAACGTGACCATTCCCTATAAAACGGCGGTGATGCCGTTTCTTGATGAAATATCCGAAGCGGCACAAAAAATCGGCGCCGTGAATACCATCGTCAACAAAAACGGTAAACTGTACGGCTATAATACCGATTTTGCCGGAATGCGTGCGCTGATCGAGTATGCCGAAATTTCCATCAAGAGCAAAAAGGTGCTGATCCTCGGCACGGGCGGCACCTCCAAAACGGCCAAAGCGGTGATGCAGTCGCTTGGCGCTGCTGAAATCTACCGTGTTTCCCGTAGCGTGCACGAAGATACCATTACCTACGAGCAGGCGCTTGAATGTCATTCGGATGCGCAGATCATCGTCAACACTACGCCCGTCGGTATGTATCCGAACGAGGGGAGAACTCCCATTGATTTAGCCGATTTTCCGAACGTGGACGGCGTGGTGGATGCAATTTATCACCCCCTGCGTACCGACTTGGTTTTGCAGGCTCGCCGCCGTGGTATTCGTGCGGTGGGCGGACTTTATATGCTTTGTGCGCAGGCTGTTGAGGCACTCAACTTTTTTAGGGATAAAACCTTTGACGGCTCGGTCACCGAGGACGCCTATCATAAGCTTAAAAAGCAAAAGGAAAATATTGTTTTAATTGGAATGCCGACCAGCGGCAAATCGACCATCGGCCGTCTGCTGGCCGATGCTTTTAAAATGAATTTTGTCGATTCCGATGAAGCCATTACCGAAACGATCGGTCGACCGATTCCCGGTTTTATTGAAGAAAAAGGGGAGAAGGTCTTTCGTGCGGTTGAAAGCGACGTCATTACCGAAATCGCCCAAAAGGACGGTTGCATCGTTGCTACCGGCGGCGGTGCCGTGCTTGACGAAAAGAACGTGCTTGCGTTGAAACGCAACGGTGTTCTCGTGTTTTTGGACCGTTCTCTTGAAAAACTGGCCGCTTTGCCCGACCGTCCGCTGTCATCCGATCCCGAACGCTTAAGACGTTTCTATGACGTGCGTCACCCCATTTATCGGCAATCGGCCGATATCGCGGTCGACGGCGACGGCACGCCGGAGCAGGTCGCACAATTGGTATTAAAAGCATTGGAAAAGGATACTACGTTATGAATGTAAATATTAAGCCCGGCCGACTTTCGGGTTGCATTGCGGCACCGCCCTCTAAAAGCTATGCCCATCGCCTGATGATCGCCGCGGCTTTGGCAAACGGTGAAAGCCGTGTTTCGGGTATTGCCGAAAGTCAGGATATGCTGGCAACTCTTGATTGTATCAGGGCGTTGGGCGTTTCTTATCAGGTTTCAGCCGATACGGTTACTTTCGCCGGAAAAGGGGAAGAAAGCGATGCGGTTTTTCCGTGCAGAGAAAGCGGCAGTACGCTGCGATTTATGTTGCCGATTGCACTGCTTTCCGGCAGAACGGTCGTATTTACGGGCGCCGAACGGTTGATTGAACGCGGCATCGGTGTGTATGAAGATTTGTTTTCCGCACGCAATATCACCTTCCAAAAAAGCCAAACCGCTATCACGATAAGCGGTAAACTTTCAGCGGGGGAATACGCGCTTCCGGGCGATGTCAGCAGTCAGTTTGTCAGCGGATTGTTGTTTGCATTGCCGTTGTGCGCGGGGGATAGTACGATTCGGGTATTACCGCCGGTCGAAAGCCGACCCTATATTGATATTACGCTGGACGTGCTTCGGCGGTTCGGCATCGAAGTTACCGAAGAACAAAAGAACGTGTTTTTCATCCGCGGCGGTCAGCAGTACCGTGCGCAAAACGTCAGCGTCGAAGGCGATTGGTCGAATGCGGCAGCATTGTTGGCATTCAATAATCTGGGCGGCAACGTTCAGGTTACGGGACTTGAACCCGTCAGCCGTCAGGGTGATCGGGTATGCGTTTCACTGCTTTCCCGCCTTGAAAAAGAGAAAAAACCCGAAATAGATTTGTCCGACTGTCCGGATCTTGCACCGGTGCTGTTTGCGGTTGCCGCCGCTACCGGCGGTGCTGATTTTGTCGGCACAAGGCGGCTTCGCATTAAAGAAAGCGACCGTGCCGGCGTAATGGCCGAAGAACTGTTGAAATTCGGCATTAAAACCGTGGTGGAAGAAAACAGCGTTCGTATTATGTCGGGTAAATTGCAAACACCGACCGAAAGGTTGTCAAGTCATAACGATCACCGCGTCGTGATGGCACTCACCCTGCTTTGCAGTATTACCGGCGGTGTCATCGACGGGGCGCAGGCTGTTTCAAAAAGTTTCCCCGATTATTTTGAATGCCTCACACAGCTCGGATTGGAGGTCTGTTATGAAACTTGATCAATCAATGAAAATCGGCATTGTCGGTTTGGGACTGATTGGCGGCAGTTATGCACAAGGACTGACGGCCGAAGGCTTCAAAGTCGGTGCCGTTGACGTGCGGCGTGAATCGGTGGACTTTGCCCTTGAAAACGGCTGGATTTCCGACGGACGGTCGTCGGTTGACAAGGATTATATCGGGCAGTTTGATTTGATCGTTTTTGCGCTGTACCCGAAAACTTTTATTCGGTGGATCGAGAATTATCAGCAATATTTGAAGCCGGGCACCATTTTGACCGACGTTACCGGTGTAAAAAGCGGCGTTGTTGAAACGGTGCAGAAAATGCTTCGCCCCGATCTTGAGTTTATTGCGGCTCACCCAATGGCAGGACGGGAATCAAGCGGCGTCGAAAACGCCCGTAAAGAGGTTTTTTACGGCGCAAACTATATTGTTATTCCGACCGAAAAGAATACCCCCGAGGCCGTGGAGCTTTGCGAGGATCTCGGCCGAGTATTGCACTTTAAAAACATTTCGGTGCTGACACCCGAAAAGCACGATGAGATGATCGCTTTTCTGTCACAGCTGACCCATTGTATCGCCGTATCGCTGATGACCTGCCGTGAAGCCGGACATTTGGCCGAATACAGCGGCGACTCTTTTCGGGATCTGACCCGAATTGCCAAAATCAATGATGAAATGTGGAGCGAATTGTTTTTACTGAATAAGGAACAACTACTCGGTCAGATGGATCTGTTTGAGCAAGCATTCTGTAAATTGCGTCAGTACATCCAAGCGGACGATCGCGATGCCATCCGTGAAATGATGCGCAACTCAACCCGGCAGCGTGTACTGTTTGATAAAAAAGGAGATTGAATACTATGAATATGGATTTTAAACGAGAAATGCCGACGTCACGGGTGGTTAAGGAAATGTATCCGCTGTCACTCGAAATGGCAGAACAGAAACACGCAAACGACCTTGCCGTGCAGCAGATTTTCAGCGGGGAAAGCAATAAGTTTTTGCTGGTGATCGGCCCATGCTCGGCCGACCGCGAGGACGCTGTGCTTGAGTATATTTCCCGCCTGCGTGAGGTACAGGAAAAGGTCAAGGATAAAATCGTGATCGTTCCCCGTATTTACACCAATAAACCCCGTACCACGGGTGAAGGCTATAAGGGAATGCTGCATCAGCCCGATCCCAACAGCTCGCCAGACCTGCTCAAAGGCTTGATTTCCATTCGCAAACTGCACATTGATGCCATGCGTCAAACCGGCTTTTCCAGTGCCGATGAAATGCTGTATCCCGAAAATCATCAGTACCTTTCGGACTGCCTTTCCTACGTTGCAGTGGGCGCCCGCTCGGTTGAAAACCAACTGCATCGTCTGACGGCAAGCGGCTTGGATATTCCGGTCGGTATGAAGAATCCTACCGGCGGCGATTTGGAGGTTATGATGAACTCCATCCGTGCGGCAAAACACCGTCACACCTTTGTTTACGGCGGTTGGGAGGTACAAAGCCACGGCAACCCGTTTGCACACGCCATTTTGCGCGGATATGCCAATAAAAACGGTCGCTTGGCCTCCAATTACCATTATGAGGATCTGCGTTTGCTGAGTGATATGTACGCCGAAAGCGGCTTGGATAATCCTGCCGTGATCGTGGATACCAACCACGCCAATTCCGGCAAGCGCTGGAACGAACAGCCCCGTATTGCAATGGAAATCCTGCACAGTATGCGCCAAAGCGAGGACATCGGCAAATTGGTCAAGGGCTTGATGATCGAATCCTATTTGATCGACGGCAATCAGAAGCCGGACGGCACCGTTTACGGCCAGTCCATTACCGATGCCTGCATCGGTTGGGAAAAGACCGAACGGATGATTTTGGATATCGCCGATTTACTGTGATGAATGAGGAAATGCGTTGAATAGAACAATAGTATATATTCACGGGCAGGGTGGCTCGGTCGACGAGGCCGAGCATTACCGTGCACTGTTCCCGCAAAGCAGGGTGATCGGCCTTGATTATGCGGCAAATACTCCGTGGGAAGCGGTAGCGGAATTTCCGAAGCGCTTGGCGGAAATTTGCACGGATAATCAACCGATAACACTGATTGCCAACAGCATTGGCGCCTTTTTTGCAATGCACGCCCTTGCGGATAAAAACATCGAGGCGGCCTACTTTATTTCGCCTGTGGTCGATATGGAAGATTTGATTGAAAATATGATGCAAAATGCCGGTGTCAGCGAGGAGGAATTGCACGAAAAGGGTGAAATTCAAACCGAATTCGGTCAAACCCTTTCGTGGGAATATCTTTCATACGTTCGGAAGCATCCGATCAAGTGGGAAATACCGACCCACATACTGT
The DNA here is from genome assembly GCA_024404235.1 of Clostridia bacterium. Classification (GTDB taxonomy): domain Bacteria; phylum Bacillota; class Clostridia; order Oscillospirales; family Acutalibacteraceae; genus UBA737. The sequence goes on from JAKSQF010000027.1 coordinate 10,478, forward strand.
ATGGCGGTAAAGACCATTTGACGTCATTGAAGACGATGATCAAGTTTTCTTGCCAAATCGGCGCAACGTTGATGGTTATGGAAAACGGCGAGCATTGGTTCCACACAAAGGAACAAATGGACTTTCTCGATCAATGGATTATGTCTGACGAAGAAATATAAGAAAACACCTGTCAAAATTCTATTTTGACAGGTGTTTTTGCGTGTATATCAGCGCAATTCTTTTACGGCAACGCCGCTAGAGTTGGCTTCCTCACAAACGGATTTATGGCAGGTAAACAGAATGATTTGCGTGTTAGCAGCATAATCTTTTAAATACTGCAATGCCAAAGCGGTACGCTTGTCGTCATATTGGCAAAGCACGTCATCCAAAAACAGCGGCAGACGTTCATCACCGTCCATACCCTCTGCCACGGCAAGACGCAAGCTCAAATAAGCTTGATCGATCGTACCGTTGCTGAAATAGGCGACGTTGTGTGTGCCGAAGGCATCGGTGCTTTCGGCGTCAACGTCCATGGATTTTGAAACACGGACGTTTTGATAGCGACCACCGGTCAGTTGTGCGAAGATTTCCTGCGTTTTGCTTTCTAAAGCCGAACCGTAGCCGCGCCGAACCTCGGCATAGCTGTTTTCCAACACCTTTTCGGCAATGGTAACGGCATCAATAAACTGCTTTTGGCGTTTTAACCGTTCTTCCAGCTCGGCAATTTCCTGCTCGATCACGTCCGGCATCACGGCGTATTTTAACTCGTTTTTCAGTTCACTTTCCAGCGTGGCATACTTGGTCGCCATAGCACTTTTCAGTTCGGTCAGCTCGTCCAAACGCTTCTTTGCGGCGGCAAAATCGGTATCGGCGCAAACGGTAGCGGTTTTGCTTTTTTCCAAGCGCTCGGCGGCCGCTTCGTAAGAAATGCCGCCAAGGTCGTCACTCATATACTTTAACTGCATCTTCAACTCTTTCTGTTGCTCGATTTTTTGCTGTAATTCGGGTAACAGATTTTTTATTTCCTCAAAAGAGTCGGTTTCGCGGTAAAGACCGAATTGACGGCACAATTCCGAAAGGGAAGTATCTCGGCTGAAAACGGCCTCTTTCAGCCGCAGTTCCGCTTCCGAAAGATCCTTCTTTCGCTGATTTAATGCCGATTCGTCGGAATGCAGTACCGATTCGGCGCGGTCGATTTCAGCGGTGATACGGTTGATTTCCTCCTGCAATTCGCCGAGGGCGGTTTTTGTATCAGCAACTTTTTCCCGTTTGTGGACGATGTCCTGCTCGATTTTCAACTGTGCGGCGGTGTCGGTGGGGCGCAGAACAAACGAAAGGATAACGCCAATCAAACCAACGGCGCCGACGGCGATCCCCAGCACAGCCAACTTCATAAAGAATAGGGCAATGCCGACCGCAATAAACACGGCACCTAAAGCCAACAGCAGGGGATGGAATGTTTTTTTAGGCACGTTTCCTTGCGCTTTTTGCTGCTCGGCAGTTTCAAGCTCGTTGACAGCGGCGGTATGCTCCTGCTCGGCGGTCAGCCGGCTTTCTTCAAGGCGCTTCTTTTCGTCTTGCATCTGCTCAATACCTTCGGGTGTCAGCGAGGTTTTGGCCTTTTCACGGTATGCAATATCTTTTTGTAAATCATCGACCGCCGTTTGCCGATCGGTGACCTGCTGTTGCTCTTTGTCGAATTTGGCAAGGCAGAAATTGATCTTGCTTAAAAATACGGTGTCGGCCAATTTGCCGTCACTTAAAAGCAGGCCTTCGTTAAAGGTTTCTAAATCGGCTTTGGTTTTTAAGAAACGCTCTAATTTTTCGGCTTGACGGATATCATTTTCACGGTCGGTCAGTTCTTTCAACTGCCGATATTCTTTCTCAACCGTCACGGCACTTGCGGTCAGACGGTTGCGCTCGGCCTCCATTTCGGCACAGCGCCGCGCGGTACTGTCGGCCGCAACAAGTTTCTCTTTCAACTCACTTAACCGTTTTACGCCTTTGTCGTATTCGCCGACCTTTTGTTTGGTGGTAAGCGCATAGCGTGCGGCCTCTCACCGCCCTGGGATGTCCTGTCACGACATGCTTTCGTCACCGGTGGTCGTCAGGTTGGAAAGACGGGCGTTCAGCTCGCTCTTGGCGGTTTCGTCGTTTTCCAAAATACCGGTTTGCCCGATAAACACACTGCGTTCAAAGGCGGCTTCCGAAAGACCGAAAATGCTTTTGCCGATGTCCGGCCCGACCGTTTCCTCTTTGCCGAGGTCTAAATCCCGCAGGGTCACTCGGTCGGTCGAATCGGACTTTTTGAACAGCCGCTCTAAACAGTAGCGGTGACCGTTTTGCTCAAAATAAATGCGTCCGCCGGCAGGCTCACCGCTCCACGGCAGATATTTTTGTCGCATATTTTTGGCTAAGGTCTTTCCGCTTCGGCCACTGCCGTAAAACATCATCTTGATAAAGGCCATCACGGTCGTTTTGCCTTGCTCGTTTTCACCGTGGATCACGTTAAAACCGTTTTCAAAATCCAGGGTGTAGTTCTTCAGTCCGGCAAAGGCGGCAATTTCAATTTTACTGATCGTCACGGTATTTCACCTCCGAAGAAAAGGCCTTTAAGCCAATGGCAAGCGCACGGTCAACGGCTTCCTGCTGTTCGGCCGATACGGTTTGCCGCAAGGAAAGTAACTGCCGCACAAAAACACCCTTTAATGTGTCCTCCTGCGCTAAATTTTCAAGGTCGATTTTCACCGTTGTTTCGTCGCTCACCTTAGCAAAATAAAGCGCTTCATTCAATCGACTTGTAATTTCGTCTGCAGGTACGGAAAAATCTTCACCGACAGCACCGTTAAGAATGATTTTGTAAAGATTTTCACGGTAATCTTCGCCGTATTCGGTGTTTAATTTGTCAAGAATCATCGGCGCAATGGCGGCGGGATCGTTGCAATCGCTCACGTCGACCGTAACGCAAAGATGTTGCCGCCGGCAAACGGGCAAGAATTCTAAATCAACCTTGCCTTTTTCAACCGTGCCGAGGTATACGCCTTTTGCACCCAATTCGTCAAAGCCTTGCCCTTCGGGACAACCGGGGTAGGCGTAGTGCGTCGCACCGATGCGTAAAACCTCACTTCGTGCGTGGATGTGACCGAGCGCGACGTAATCCATACCACTTTGCGCCAAGAAATCGGTCGAAATGCCGTTGTAATCGGAGCGGCCGTCACCCAAATCACCGTGCAATAAAAGAATATTGCAGTAATCATCCTGCGGCGGCACAATCGGAAAACGACCTTCACCCGTCATATAAACGCCGGTAAAGGATTGTCCGTAAACCCTCGTTTTAAACTCATCAAACTGCACGACGCCGGCTTTGCCGCCGAATACCCGAACGTTATCGGGCAGGGCGGTTTTGTAGGGTGAATCGGCCGAAAGCGGATCGTGGTTGCCTGCGGCGATCAGCACCCGAATGGGGGAAAGGTCGCCCAAAGCTTTGAACGTGCGGTCGATCAGACTTTGTTCAATACGGTTGCCGTCAAATAAATCGCCTGCAATCAGTAAAACGTCAACGGCGTTCTCACGGGCAATTTGCGTGATTCTTTCAAATGTCATCAGTGTTTCATAACGGCGACTTTCCGCAGCGGCACCTAAAAAGCGCTCGGCGGCGCCGATATGAACGTCTGCACAATGTAGAATTTTCATATATTTGCTCCTTTTTTGTATGCTATAATTCTACCATTTTTTCGGGAATGTTTCAAGTGTTTTGTGGGGGAAGAGATGTTTCTCGGCGATTATCAAATGAGAAATTTTTTCGAGATTGAAAACTTTTCGCCAGAAACAGAAGAAGCACCCTTTTCGGATGCTTCTGAAACTTCATTTACTTGTTAAGATGTTCCGTTATCACTTGACCGCAAATGTTCAGCGTTTCCTGTGGTGTCGTCTTGAAATCCTTGGCTTTCAATCTTTCAGCTATTTCCAAAATTTCTTCGTCCGTTTTCATCGACGCTGCTATCCCCATTGTACTGAACTTGTCAACTCCTAATGATTTTAAAAGCATCATCAGTCCTATCTGCCTGTTCTGAAACGTATCTGTCATAATACTCCCTTACCTTTGGCATTTATCGTGTTTTAATTTTACACCTTAAACATTTGTGTTGTCAAGAGAATACTTTAGTTGAACTTTTGCTTCATAAATTCGCTGCCCCGCCCTTGTTCAAGTCCCTTTCGCAGAAAAAAGCAGAAACCATACCTTGCGGTATGATTTCTGCTTTTTGGCGCGCTGAAAGGAACTTTACGGCGCTTTGCGCCTTCGCCTCGCTTCGCTCGTTGCCCACGGGCTCGCCAACCATCCACCGGAAGGTTGGCATTTTGCGTTGCAAAACCGCCCTTGTTCGAGTCCCTTTCGCAGAAAAAACGAAAAAAGCAGAAACCATACCTTGCGGTACGATTTCTGCTTTTTGGCGCGCTGAAAGGGACTCGAACCCCCGGCCCTCTGCTTAGAAGGCAGATGCTCTATCCAGCTGAGCTATCAGCGCAAAAAGGTTGAAAAAACACACAAGCATTTTTTCAACAGTACGATTATAAAACACAAGGGGTCAAAAGTCAAGTTTTTTATGGGGCATAATCAAAGAAAACTGTCATTATTGCCAACTTGCCGAATAAAATGCTTGAAATTCACATAAGAATCCGTTATGATAGAACTGCTGTAATTTGTTGGGGAGTGTTATGATGATTTATGAACACGTATTGCAGGCGGTCGGTCATACACCGTTGATCCGTCTGCG
>JAKSQF010000028.1 GCA_024404235.1 Clostridia bacterium
GAGTTCGCGTGGCATCACAGCGGGAACAGTAACGAGTTTCAACACCATCCTCGGTACAGGAGGCCGATGTGGTAACCGTCCAAGAGCCATAATTATGACCCAAAGCCGCAGTATAGTTCGAATTATAACGCTGACCACAGGCAGAGCACTTTACGATATCGTACCCTTGCGCCGTGCAGGTGGGTGCAGTCGTTTTCAAAACCGTTTCGGTGTGGTGCGCCGGAATAACCAAATCGGTGATTACGTTCTCGTTACTGTCAAAATATTTGTGGCAGGTACTACATTCATAATGCGCTTTTACACCGTCGGTGGTGCAGGTCATTGGTATTTCGGTATTCCAGTTGCCGTAGGTGTGACCGTTCGGCGGGATTACCTGTTCCCCACACACCGTGCAGTAAGCACCTGCTTCACAGGTCGGTTGGACATTTCCGATTTGCGATATAATTTTAAAGTATCCGCAGTCACTGCCGGAAGAATCGCTACCGTCTTTGGAATATTGAATTGTAACAACATCACCCTTGACCACCGAGACCGAAAGATCTGCCCACGAAACCGAACCGGACACACTTTTGATTTGACTGCCATTTTTGAACATTTTGAGGAAATCGTAATTGCTTTCGCTGGAGACACCGTATTGCAGTTGCAGTGTACCGGTAGCAGTTGCAGTAAAGGTAAATGTGGAGGTTGAACTGTGGTTGTGATTGGTCGAAGTATACACACCATCACTGAATGTAAAAGGATAGTTTGAATCGTTGGTAGTTTGAACGGCGGACACGGTGTGACCAAGTGCCGAAATCGTCAAATTAGTAATTTCTCTTTTACTACTGTCAAAATATTTGTGGCAGACGCTACATTCACAATGCACTTTTACACCATCGGTAGTGCAGGTAGCAGGTATTTCAGCAATCCAATTTCCAAAAGCATGGCCGTTAATATCACATGCCGTTGCGTTATATACCCGTGTAGCATTTATTAGAGGACCATTATACGAACCAATATATATCTTGCCCCAATCAGCTTGACTACCAAGGTAATAAACATTTTTCAACCTCGTGCAATCTTCAAACGCAGAACTGCCGATGGAGGTGACGCTGTTCGGATTGGTGATACTCGTCAAGCCCGTGCAATCTTCAAACGCAGAACTGCCGATGGTGGTGACGCTGTCCGGTATGGTGATACTCGTCAAGCCCGTGCAATTATAAAACGCACGACTCTTAATTGCGGTAACACCTTGCGGTATGACCAGATCGGTTACCAATTCACCGTTTAAGTACAGATTATGGGCGTAATCCAACGGATTGGAATCAAAATTACCAAACGAAATATTACACCACGCTGCTACATCGGTGATATATACACCGCTCAAACCCGTGCAACCGTAAAACGCAAAATTGCCGATGGTGGTGACGCTATTCCCAATGGTGATACTTGTCAAACCCGTGCAACCGTCAAACGCCCAATCGCCGATGGTGGTGACGCTGTCCGGTATGTTGATACTTGTTAGTCCTGTGCAAACGCAAAACGCACCACTGCCGATGGAGGTGATGCTGTCCGGAATGGTGATACTCGTCAAGCCCGTGCAACCGTCAAACGCCCAATCGCCGATGGTGGTGACGCTGTCCGGAATGGTAATATTCGTCAAGCCCGTGCAACCGCCAAACGCATAATCACCGATGGTGGTGACGCTGTCCGGAATGGTGATACTCGTCAAACCCGTGCAAAAGTAAAACGCCCCATCGCCGATGGTGGTGACGCTGTTCGGAATGGTGATACTCGTCAAGCCCCTACACCAAGCAAACGCATAATCGCCGATGCTGGTGACGCTGTCCGGAATGGTGATACTCATCAAGCCCGTGCAATAGTAAAACGCAGAACCCGCAATACCAACCGTATCGTTTCTTAAAACAACCGTTGACGGGCAGGTGCCTTTGTATTTATATGCCACTTTTCCGGCATAGACCATTCCGTCCGGTTGGTTATTGTACCATGTCGTATTTTGGAATGCATCACCACCTATAGTGGTGACGCTGTCAGGTATTGTGATACTCGTCAAGCCCGTGCAACGGTAAAACGCATAACCGCCGATGGTGGTAACGCTGTTCGGAATGGTGATACTCGTCAAGCCCGTGCAACCGGAAAACGCAGAACCGCCGATGGTGGTAACACCTTGCGGAATGACCAGATCGGTTACCAATTTGCCGTTTAAGTACAGATTATGAGCATAATACAATGGATTGGCATCATAATCACCAAACGAAATATTATACCACGCCGCCACATCGGTGATATAAACGCCGGTCAGTCCCCAGCAATCGCTAAACGCACCATCGCCGATGGTGGTGACGCTGTTCGGAATGGTGATACTCGTCAAGCCCGTGCAACCGTCAAAAGCTCTATAGCCAATGGTGGTGACGCTATTGCCGATGGTAACGCTTTTTACTTTCGGAGAATAAGAAGAAAAAACCGAAACATAGAATAAATATGCCGGAATTTTTTCAACGCTATCGCCAAAAGTGACAGTAATTCCATCACCCGCAGTGCCAGCGTTATAGAATGGACTTGAGCTAAAATCAGCAACCGCTTTGGCGTTCCAGTTAATTTTGGTCAAGCCCGTGCAATAGTAAAACGCATCATCGCCGATGGTGGTGACGCTGTTGCCGATGATGACACTCGTCAATCCCGTGCAACCGTAAAACGCATCACTGCCGATGGTAGTGACGCTGTCCGGTATGGTGATACTCGTCAATCCCGTGCAACTGTAAAATGCATAACCGCCGATGGAGGTGACGCTGTCCGGAATGGTGATACTCGTCAAGCCCGTGCAATTATAAAACGCATAATTGCCGATGGTGGTGACACCGTTGCCGATTGTAACACTCGTCAATCCCGTGCAACTGTAAAACGCCTTATAGCCGATGGTGGCGACACTGTTGCCGATGATGACACTCGTCAAGCCCGTGCAACCGTTAAATGCAGAACTGCTAATAGTGGTGACGCTATCCGGAATGGTGATACTCGTCAAGCCCGTGCAATAGTAAAACGCATATTCCTTGATTTCGGTAACGCCTTGCGGAATGACCAGATCGGTTACCAATTCACCGTTTAAGTACAGATTATGAGCATAATTCAACGGATTGGCATCGTAACTACCAAAAGAAATATTACACCACGCCGCCACATCGGTGATATAAACGCCCGTCAGTCCCGTGCAACCGTCAAACGCACGATAGCCGATGGTGGTGACGCTGTTCGGTATGGTGATACTCGTCAAACCCGTGCAACCGTAAAACGCATAACCGCCGATGGTGGTGACGCTGTTGCCGATGGTGACACTTTTCACATTCGGACGGTCAGAAGAATCGGAAACATAAAACAAATACGCCGGTATTTTTTCAACGCTATCGCCAAAGGTAACGGTAATGCCACCACTCGCAGTGCCGGCTTTATAGAAAACACCTGAATAAGATGAACCATCTGCAGCAGTTTTGGCATTCCAGTTGATTTCGGTCAAGCCCGTGCAACCGGAAAACGCTTCACTGCCGATGGTAGTGACGCTGTCCGGTATGGTGATACTCGTCAAACCCGTGCAACCGTAAAACGCATCACTGCCGATGGTAGTGACGCTGTTGCCAATGGTGATACTCGTCAAGCCCGTGCAACCGTAAAACGCATCCTCGCCGATGGTGGTGACGCCGGTGCCGATATTCAACGTTTTCATCGTGTTGTAATATGACTGCCACGGAGCGGTTTCGAAGTCATAGTTCCTCATTGCTCCAGTACCCGAAATGGTTAGGGTATAAGTAGAATCATCATACGCCCAAGTCAAGTTTTCCCCGCAAATACCGGACGTTGCCGCAGAAACGGAAAAAGTGCCCAACGGTACCACCGCCAACAGCAGACACAGGCTTAATAGAATTGACAGCAGTCGCAAAGATTTTTTCATCAGTTCTAGCTCCTTTATGTAGTATTATTAAATAGGAAAATATCTATTGGTTCTTATATGAGATTTATTATAACACTTTTATCCAAAAAATGCAAATGTTTTGTGTGTATGATAATTGAAACATATTTTGTAGGGAGTGGCTCGTTGTTTCCATTATTGTCAATAAAATATTCGGCGGGAGCAAGCGCCCGCCCTACAAATCGGCCGTCTTTGGCTACCTGCCCTACGAAAAATATTATTAAAATTCCAAAAACATTTCGCAGGATAAAACACGCTTCGACACAGGTCGAACGGAAGTGCGAAAAATCGCCTTGCAAAAAGGCGTTTTTAGGTTTTAAGAGTCGTTTTTGCCCGACCGAAAAACCTTTACAAACCCCTTGACATCTGCCATAATGGACACATCGGGAGGCGAAACAACATGCACACCTTAATCGGACAACGGGTCGTTATGCTGCGTCCGCAGGAGATCCGCTCGACCGGCTTCGCCGCAAGAAGATTTTTTGACCCGTACGAATTACAACGCTTGGCCGACAGCATTGCCGCAAGCGGAATAATTGAACCGCTGATCGTACGAAAAAACGGCGGTAATTTTGAGCTGATCGCCGGGGAACGCCGTTTGCGTGCCGCAAGAATGGCAAAGCTGCGTCGTGTTCCCTGCGTGATCCACAAAGCCGACGACAGGACAAGCGGACTTTATACCTTACTTGACAATCTGCAACGTCAACCGCTTGATTTATTTGAGGAGGCCGAGGCGTTACACGAATTATATCGGCAGTTTGATCTTTCGCAGACCGAAATCGGGTTGCGGCTGGGGCTGACGGGCAGTCAGTTAGCGGACAAGTTCCGACTGTTACAGCTTTCCCCCTTTTTGCAGGAGCGCATCCGCAAGGAAAACCTTTGCGAAGCGCAGGTGCAAAAGCTAATACGCCTGCCCGCCGCCGAGCGGATGGAAACGATCGACCGAATGGTCGGAAAGTCGTTACCCCAACCTGTGCAGGTCGAGAAAAAAGAACCCGAAAAAAATGCCGACGTACCTGAAAAGCCAATTCGCAAAAGTGCGATCGGCGATCCGCAGATTTTTGCCAACAGTCTTTATAAATTAGTAGACACCACGCAAAATGCCGGCATCAACATTCAAGTGCGCAAGAACGAAAACGAAAAATACGTGGAGTACCGTGTAAAAATCCACAAGGAAAGCCTGAAAAACGGCTGTCATCAGTTAAAAATCTGCTGAAGCGATCCTTTTCCCCTTTGGGTCGTCAAGCGATTTTTATATCGGCTGTGCAAGCAGCCGCCATATTCATCCCCACACACAGAGCCGAGGCCTTCGTGCCCCGGCTTTGTGTGCAGATGAACGGAATCATTTTTCGGCGCTGCGGCGCATATAGTTTTACAAGAAGCAAAAAGAAAGGCGAGAATGATTATGCAAGAATACTATCCCGAAGGAATTTTAAGCGAGCAAAACACGGTTGAGTTTACCCCGTCGTTTTTAGCGTCGGCGATCGCGAACAAAACCGTTTTGGAGGCGCCCGCCCTAATGTGCGATGCCGAGCACAACCTGATCGTTGATTTAGGGTGTATGCAGGGGGTCATTCCCCGCAACGAGGGTGCCATCGGTATGGCGGACGGCACGACAAGGGATATTGCCCTGATTTCCCGTGTAGGGCGGCCGGTTTGCTTTATTGCAACCGATTTTTACAACGACAAAAACGGACGTCCAACCGCACGGCTTTCAAGAAAACTGGCGCAGGAACGTTGCAGAGAGCATCTGCTGAACCCTGCTCATTTAGGCGACGTGATTGAAGCACGGGTGACGCACCTTGAAAGCTTCGGTGCGTTTTGCGACGTCGGCTGTGGCAACGTGGCGCTCCTACCCATCGACGCCATTTCGGTTTCCCGTATTTCGCACCCCAAAGACCGATTTACCATCGGTGACCGGATCAAGGTCGTTCTGCGGGACGTTGCCGACGACGGGAAAATCACCCTGACCCACAAGGAATTGCTGGGCACGTGGGCCGAGAATGCCGAACGCTTCCGCCCGGGTGAAACGGTGCCCGGCGTGATTCGCAGTATTGAAGATTACGGCGTTTTTGTGGAACTGACCCCCAACCTTGCCGGACTTGCCGAGCCGAGACCGGGTGTTCGCATCGGTCAACAGGCCAGCGTTTACATTAAAAACGTGATCCCCGAAAAAATGAAGATCAAGCTGATTATCATCGACAGTTTTGAAGCCAATCAAATTCAGCCGATGCATTATTACTATGATGCGCCGCACATTGATGAGTGGCACTACTCCCCCACGACCTGCTGCAAACAGATCGTATCCGCTTTTTAGATAAAAAAATGCCTGTGCAAATCTGCACAGGCATTTTTTACGTTTAATTGTTTAGGCTTCACGCTGACCATACTTTACAAGAATATTCTTGATACGGTCGGCCGGATCCAGCAGACTGCTGATGGAGTTGTCGCGGTTGAGGGTATCAACGATCAAAGCAATGTACTTCGACATATTGACACTGCAGTACCATTCACGGGAGAGCAATTCAGGTGTTTGATAAATCAGGTTGGTGGTGAACACCTTATTGATCAGGCCGCGGTTGTAGTAATCGTCGAACTTTTCAAGACCTTCAACAAACAGACCGAAGGTAGAGAACACAAAGATACGGTTTGCACCTTTTTCTTTCAGTTTTGCGGCGATATCCAGCATAGATTCACCCGAAGAAATCATATCGTCGACCAAGATCAGATCCTTACCGGTGATATCGTTACCGAGGAATTCGTGTGCTTCGATCGGGTTTTTGCCGTTGACGATGACCGAGTAGTTACGGCGCTTGTAGAACATACCGAGTTCCAAGCCGAGTACCGAGGAATAATAAATGCAGCGACCCATACCGCCTTCATCGGGCGAAACAATCATGGTGTGCTCACGGTCAAGCTTGATATCCGGCACGGTTCTTAACAGGTTTTTGATCATCTGATAAGTAGCCTGAACGTTATCGAAGCCGTCGAGCGGAATGGCGTTGTTGACGCGCGGGTCGTGTGCATCGAAGGTGATGATGTTCTTAACACCCATTGCGACCAATTCCTGCAAAGCCATTGCGCAGTCCATCGACTCACGGGTGGTGCGGCGGTGCTGACGGCCTTCGTACAGCATCGGCATAATGACGGTGATGCGGCGGGCCTTACCGCCGAAAGCGGCGATAACGCGTTTCAGATCTTGGAAATGGTCGTCCGGGCTCATCGGAACCATGCGTCCGTACATTTTGTACTCAACGTTATAATTGAAGCAATCGCAGAGGATGAACGCATCCAAACCGCGGGCGGTGTGATTCAAAACAGCCTTTGCTTCACCGGTGCCGAAACGCGGGCAGTTGGTGGGAATAACATAGGTTGCATCTTCCGGTGCTTCACGGAATTGCTTTAAGTAGTAGTCGACCTTGGAAGCGATGTCCTCGCATCCACGCATACTGACGATCGCCAAATCGCCGTAGGCAGTGTGTTTAAAATCAATTTTTGCCATAAAAATAGCCCTCCAACCCAAAAAATATTTTGCATTTCTAATATAACACATTTTTTTGTACAAAAAAAGACCTTTTTCGTATTTTTTGAAAGTTTGTGCAAAATCTTGACGAAATGCGTAAAAAAGGTTTGCTATTTAGTTATTAGTTTGTTATAATAAATTGAATTATTATAAAAAGATAGGACGTGCTTTTCAATGCCGCTTGTTACGTTATTGGCCCATACCCCCGATCCGGAAAAAACCGTAGCCTCTGCCGCAAAGCTTTGTTACAGTTCTTCGGGCATTGCCACCCTGCAAGAAGGGTTGACGCCCGAAAAAACCGCTTCTTTTGTAGAAATGCTGGCGGAAATCGGACACGAAAGCCCCATTGAACATACCAGCTTTACCTTTGGCATCGAAGGTGTTTCCCGTGCGTTACTCGCCCAAATCACCCGCCACCGTATCGCTTCCTATTCGGTAAAATCCCAGCGTTACGTACGTGAGGGCAGTTTTGAATTTGTGACCCCGCCCGAAATTGCAGATATTCCGGAAGCGCTGGCGCTATACGAAGAAACGATGGCCGCCGACCAAAAGGCTTATGACCGACTGACCGATTTACTGAAAGAAAAACACCGTGCCGCTTTTTTGGCTGAGGGCAAGGACGAAAAAACCGCCAACCGTTTAGCCGAGAAAAAGGCGATTGAAGACGCACGCTTCGTGTTGCCGAATGCCTGCGAAACCAAAATGGTCGTGACGATGAACGCACGCTCCCTGCTGAACTTCTTCCGTCACCGTTGCTGCAACCGTGCCCAGTGGGAAATTCGCGACGTTGCCAACCAAATGCTGGCGCTGGTATCGGCTGTGGCACCCGATCTTTTCAAAAAAGCGGGTCCCTCCTGCCTGTGCGGTGCTTGCCCCGAAGGTAAAATGTCCTGCGGAAAAGCGGCCGAAATGCGTAAATTTTACGAGGAAATGAAGAAAAATGGGTAAACTCATTGTAATTGAAGGATTGGACGGCAGCGGAAAATCCACCCAGTTGGAATTACTGCCGCAGGGTCTTGCCGAAAAGGGCATCGACTGCCGCACGGTATCCTTCCCGAATTATGACAGTGCCGCCTGCGCTCCGGTAAAGATGTATTTAAACGGAGATTTCGGCACGAAGCCCGAGGACGTCAATGCCTATGCCGCCTCTTGTCTTTATGCCGTTGACCGCTTTGCCTCTTACAAAACGGCGTGGGGCGACTATTACAATAACGGCGGCACGATCGTTTCGGGACGGTACACCACCTCGAACGCCGTACATCAATGCTGTAAATTGCCGCCCGAGGAATGGGAAACGTTTTTGGATTGGCTGTACCGTTTTGAGTACGAGCAGATCGCTATTCCGAAGCCCGATTTAGTATTGTTTTTGGATATGCCGGTCGAGGTTTCGCAGAAATTATTAAGCAAGCGTTACGACGGCGATGCTTCCAAAAAAGACATTCACGAACGTGACGTGGATTATCTCAATCACTGCCGCAAGGCCGCCCGTTTTACGGCGGAATATTCCGGTTGGACCGTGATTCCATGCGCCGAAAACGACGAGCCGAGAACGATTGAGGAAATTCAGCAGGATATATTAAACGCCGTGCTGCGTATTTTTTATGTTTTTTATATGATATACATTTTTTTAGCCGAAGGCTTTGAAGAGGTTGAAGCACTAACCCCACTGGATATTTTACGCCGCGCAAAATTACCGGTCAAAACGGTAGGTGTTACCGGCAAGACCGTGACCGGCTCGCATGGGATTCCCGTAGTGGCCGATTTGACGGTTGACGAGGTGCAGGAGGCTGATCTTTCTGCTGTTGTTTTGCCGGGCGGCATTCCCGGAACGCCGAATTTAGAAGCCTGCGACCGCGTGATGCAGTTGGTCGATTACGCCGCTGAAAACGATATGGTCGTTGCCGCCATTTGTGCCGCTCCTTCCATTTTGGGACATCGCGGCATTTTGAAAGGAAAACGTGCCACCTGCTTCCCCGGTTTTGAAAGAGAATTGACCGGTGCCGAACACGTTGATTTACCCGCCGTACAAGACGGCAACGTTGTGACCGGCTGGGGCGCCGGCGGTGCGTTTGAATTCTCGCTTGCATTGTTGAGTGCATTGACCGATCGGCAAACGGCAGAAAAAATACGCGCTTCGATGCGCATCCCCGACGTTGCACACAAGGAGGAAAACGAATGAAGGACCAATCCAACCTGCAGAATAACGTTACCGAAAATTCGGCAAACGATGATAGTGTCTTTCAGGAAGAATCTTTCCTGACGCTTGATGAATTATTAGCTGCCGAGCCGTCCGATAAATCCGCCGAGGATGCAGAGGAAGTAACGGTATTTGAAGATATTGCTTCTGCCACCCCCGAATACCGGCAGGAAGCTGTTCGGAAGGAACAGGAAAGAATGGAAAAGAAAAAAACACGCAAAAAAAATCATCGACGCAACGTTCGTTCCGACGTAATCAAATCCGTTGTATGGATCGTTTCGATCGTGTTGGTTTCTTTACTGGCCGCCTACGGCATCGTGCGTGTGGTTTCGGACTTTTTGGGCATCGGCTTTGATTTGAAACACGGCTTCGGTCGGGAGGGTGTTCACGAAATCGTTGTTGAAAAAGGTGATACCGCCCAGGTCATTATCAACAAGCTGGCTGATCAAGAGGTCATCAATACACCGATTGCCTTCCGTCTGTATGCAAAACTAAACCACTACGATTCAAAATTTACGCAGGGTATTCACACCTTTAACGGTGATTACAGTTATTCCGATATTGCCAACGAACTGATGACGCCGGGCATTAAGGCGGCCGAGGTGACCGTTTTGATCGCACCCGGTGCTTCGCTGAACGATATTGCCCGACTGATGG
This sequence comes from Clostridia bacterium, assembly GCA_024404235.1. Taxonomy (GTDB): domain Bacteria; phylum Bacillota; class Clostridia; order Oscillospirales; family Acutalibacteraceae; genus UBA737. Next base: position 10,339 of record JAKSQF010000028.1, read on the forward strand.
AAGAAAACCACGTCTGCCGCGCTTCGGATTTCCTGAAGCTGACCGGCAATTTCAGCAAGGGCATCGACAAGCTGAATGCCGAATACGGCAAAAAGTTTGATTATTCCGATTTCAAATACGATTTCGTTAAGGAAATACCGGTCGAAAACCGTCGGCTTGAGGGTTATCTGTTACCGGATACCTACCGCTTCTATGCCCATTTTGAAGAGGAATATGCCGAAATGCCGCACTCGGTAGACTTTGCCTATATTGCCATCGACAAAATGCTGAAAAACCTTGACGATCAAGCCGGTGAGCAACTGCGCAAGCGGGCCGCAGAGGGTAAATACACCTTCCACCAGTTGGTCACGATGGCTTCAATGATTCAAATGGAGGCCGGCAAAGCACAACTGCCGGATATGCAAAAGGTCGCACAGGTATTCTGCAACCGTTTGGAGGGCATCAACTGGGAGGGTCCGCGAAAGCTGCAAAGCGACCCGACCGTAACCTACGCCAAGCAAACCGGTCTTTCGCAATACGATACCTATGAAAACGAGGGTCTGCCGCCCGCACCGATGGGCGCAATGAACGCCAACTGTCTGTTGGCGGCGGCAAGCCCCGATAAAAATTCCAAGGCCACCTATTTTGTAACCGACAAAAACGGAAAGTTCTACTTCTCCGATACTTTGGGTCAGCACAACAGCACCATTGCTTCCCTGAAATCAAAGGGACTGTGGTTCTACACAACGTTCTGATATGAAAGAGCTTGAATTACTTTGCCCCGCCGGTACGTTAGAAGGGGTGCGCACGGCTGTGGATTTCGGAGCAGACGCCGTATATCTTGGCGGATCCTCCTTCGGGATGCGCACAACAGCGGCTTTAAGCGACGACGATCTTGCCGCCGCCGTGGAATATGCCCACGCACACGGCGTTAAAATCCACGTGACCTGCAACATCGTACCGCACAATGACGAAGCCGCACGCCTGCCGGATTTTTTAACTCGTTTGGATGCGTTAGGCGTCGATGCGCTGATCGTTGCCGATTTCGGCACGTTGCGTTTGGCACAAAAATATGCGCCGCACGCTGAAATTCATCTTTCGGTGCAGGCAGGCGTTACCAACTACGAAACCGCCCGCGCTTTTTACGAATTGGGTGCCAAGCGGGTCGTATTGGCCCGTGAGTTGACGATTGAAGAAATTGCCGAGATCCGTGCCAAAACGCCACCCGATTTAGAATTGGAGGCCTTTTGTCACGGTGCGATGTGCGTTTCAATGTCAGGCAGATGTCTGCTTTCCGACTATATGGCCGGACGGGATGCCAACCGCGGTGCGTGTGCACAGTCTTGCCGTTGGCATTACGCCTTAATGGAAGAAAAGCGGCCCGGACAGTATTACGATATTTCAGAGGATGACGGCGGCACCTACATATTAAATGCCAACGATATGCGTATGGCCGAGCATCTTGACAAATTGGCCGCCGCCGGCGTGACCAGTTTCAAAATCGAGGGTCGTGCAAAATCCGAATACTACATTGCGGTGGTGACCAATGCCTATCGCGGTGCGCTTGACAGCCTGATTGCCGCAGACGGTCAAAACTGGCAGTTGCCCGACTGGGTTTTGCCGGAATTGGATACCATCAGCCACCGACCCTATTCAAACGGGTTTTATTTCGGTCGGCCAAACGGCAAGCAGACCTATGAAAGTGCCGGTTATCTGCGAGATTATTCAGTTGCCGCCACGGTGGATGATTACCGTGACGGGCGCATTATTTCGACCCTAAAAAACAAGTTTATTCGCGGGCAGCAGTTAAACTGTCTGGAACCGCACGCCGCTCCGTTTATTGTATCGACCGATGATCTGTACGATGGCGACGGCATAGAAATCGAATCTGCACCGCATCCGATGATGCAGATCCAAATTCCCTTTCCCCGCCCCGTTTGCAAGGGCGCAGTATTACGAATGAAAGTAGGCGATTCTGTTTGAAACACAAGAAGAATCAAAACGGATTAAACATTACCATTGTCGGTTGCGGCAAGGTCGGTGCCGTCCTGTTAGAGCAACTGCGAGAAGAAGGTCACGACATTACCGTCATTGACACCGACGCCGCACGGGTTCAGAATTTTTCGGAAACCTATGACGTGATGGGCGTTGTCGGTAACGGCGCCAGCTATGAGATCCAAATGGAGGCCGGCATTGAAAACGCCGACCTGATCATTGCCGTAACCGGATCGGACGAGTTGAATCTGCTGTGCTGTACCATGGCCAAGCAGGTCGGTGACTGTTCGGCCATTGCCCGTGTACGCAGCCCCGAATACAGCAAAGAGGTCGGCTATTTGCGTGAAAAATTAGGGTTGACGCTGATCATCAACCCCGAATTGGAGGCCGCAAAGGAGGCTTCCCGCATTCTTTCCCTGCCGACGGCGTTGGACGTAGATGCCTTTGCCCACGGTCAGGCCGAAATCATTAAATTCCGCATTCCGGAGGGCAATATGCTTGACGGTATGGAAATTGCCTCGCTGGGACAGAGCGTTACCTCGGACATTTTGATTTGCGGTGTTGAACGCGGCGAGCGGGTATATATCCCGTCGGGTCATTTTTGTCTGAAGGCCGGTGACAACGTTTCCTTCGTAGCAAAGCGCAAGGTCGCCCGCTCTTTCTTAAAGCATATCGGCATTAAAACCAATCACGTCAAAAATACGCTGATCGTTGGCGGAAGCAGTACCGCTTACTATCTTGCCAAAGCACTGATTAACCTGAATATTTCGGTCAAGATCATTGAGCAAAGTCGGGAGCGCTGTGAAGAGTTGGCCGTTTTACTGCCCGAAGCCGTCATCATCAACGGCAACGGCACGAACGAAGATCTTTTGCGTGAGGAAGGCATTATTGAAGCCGACTCCTTCGTGCCGCTGACCAGAATTGATGAAGAAAACATTGTGCTGACCTTGTTTGCCAATCAGGTTTCGGACGCAAAGGTCATCACCAAAATCACTCATCCGAATTTCAAGGACGTTATTGCCAACCTCAATCTCGGCAGTGTGCTGTATCCTCAGTACATCACAAGCGAAAGCATTATCGCCTACGTTCGTGCAAAAACCGCATCCAAGGGCAGCAGTAACATCGAAACCCTTTACCACATGTTTGACCGCCGTGTAGAGGCCATTGAATTCCAGATCAAAGAAACCTCGCCGGTGACCGATGTTCCGCTGATGGATCTCAATATCAAGGATGAGGTGCTGATCGCCACCATTACCCGCAAGGGCGAAATCATTATCCCGAGCGGTCAGGACGACATTCGCGTCGGCGACAGTGTTATGGTTGTAACTTCGCATACCGGATTCAATGACATCCGTGACATTCTGAGGTGATACGATGAACGGTTCTATGATTCGTTACATTTTAGGCTGGGTGTTGAAGATCGAAGCGGCGTTGATGCTGCTGCCGGTCTTAGTGGCCGCCGTTTACGGTGAAAAGGCCGGACTGATCTATTTGGCCCTTTCCATCGGCTGTTTTCTCATCGGCTTTTTAATGTCACTAAAACCCCCGAAAAACACGGTTTTTCATTTAAAGGAAGGCTGTTTTGCAACAGCGCTGAGTTGGATTTTTCTTTCGGTTTTCGGTGCGTTGCCGTTTATCATTACCAAAGAAATTCCGAAGTTTATCGACGCTTTATTTGAAACAGTTTCCGGCTTTACCACTACGGGTGCGAGCGTATTGAGTCAGTTGGGGCATTTCACCCACTGTTCCCTGTTCTGGCGCAGTTTTACCCACTGGATCGGTGGTATGGGCGTTTTGGTCTTTCTGTTGGCCATTGTGCCGTTAAGCGGCGGCTCGCACATTAACCTGATGCGTGCCGAAAGCCCCGGCCCTTCGGTCGGCAAATTAGTACCGAAATTACGGCAAACCGCTTTATTGCTGTACGTCATCTACCTTGGTATGACCGTTTTGGAATTTGTGCTGTTGGTCTGCGGCAACCTGAACGTTTTTGAATCTATGCTGACCGCCCTTGGTACGGCAGGTACCGGCGGATTTTGGATCAACGACACGCCGATGGGTGTATACTGTTCTCCCTATACCCAATGGGTCATCGCCGTCTTTATGATTCTGTTCGGCGTCAACTTCAATGCCTACTACTTTATGCTGTTCCGTAAATTCCGCAAGGCGTTCGGAATGGAGGAAGTGCGCTGTTACTTTATTGTTATCGGTGTTGCGGTAGCGATCCTCACCGGCGTCAATACCATTCATAATATTGAAGGTTTTTCAAGCGTTTCCGAGGGATTACGCCTTTCCGTTTTCCAGGTCGGTGCCGTGATTACCACCTCCGGTTTTTCCACCACCGATTTTGACGCATGGCCCGAAATCAGCCGTGTGCTGATGGTGTTGCTGATGTTCAGCGGTGCGTGTGCAGGCAGTACCGGCGGCGGCATCAAGATTTCCCGTATTATGATCGCCATAAAGGGTATTTTCAAGGAAATGCTTTCCTACATTCATCCGAAATCGGTGCGCAAAATCAAGATGGAGGGCAAGCCGGTCGACCACGAGGTCGTGCGCTCGGTCAACGTTTATCTCATCACCTTTGCCGCATTATATATCGTTTCCCTGCTGTTGATCTCCATTGAGGGCAAGGGATTGGTAACTAGCTTTACCTCGGTAATTGCCACCATCAACAACATCGGCCCCGGCCTTGAAAAGGTCGGTCCGACCTGCAACTACGGCCATTTTAGTGTGCTTTCGAAGAGTGTGATGATTTTTGATATGTTAGCAGGCCGTTTGGAGCTGTTCCCCATGCTGATTCTGTTCCACCCGACTGCTTGGCGTGAAATGTTCCGCACCTCTTTCCATAAGCGCCGCAAGGCTTGAAAAAGGCTATAAACAGACACCTCACGGGTATACTATCCGT
>JAKSQF010000029.1 GCA_024404235.1 Clostridia bacterium
GTAGGAGTCATTTCCATAGCGTTGCCGATCAGATCCTCACGGATGATAACGATGGTAACACCGGCCGGTGCAACGTTCTTCTGAGCGCCTGCATACAGAACGCCGAACTTGGTAACGTCGATCGGTTCGGAAAGAATACAGCTGGAAATATCAGCAACCAGCGGAACGTCACCGGTATCCGGCAGTTCATGATATTTCGTACCGTAAATGGTGTTGTTCATACAGATATGAACATAGTCGGCTTCGGGATCAAAGTCGGCACGGGTGGTCTTCGGGATATAAGAGAAGGTCTTATCAGCCGAAGAAGCGACGGCACGGGCGGCACCGTAACGGGCAGCTTCCTTATAAGCCTTGTTTGCCCACTGGCCGGTAATAATGTAGTCAGCCTTCTTATTCTTGTTCATCAAGTTGAACGGGATCATCGCAAACTGTGTAGAAGCACCGCCCTGCAAGAACAAAACCTTGTAATTATCCGGAATATTCATTACTTCACGAAGATTAGCTTCAGCTTCGTCGAAAATTGCTTGATATTCCTTGGAACGGTGAGACATTTCCATTACTGACTGACCGGTCGTGCCGAATTCCAGCATCTCTGCGGCGGCGGTCTTTAATATGTCCTCCGGCAACATCGAAGGACCTGCACTGAAATTATATACTCTTGACATTATAAATTACCTCCGTAATTGTTATTGTTTATTATTATATGCTTATATTTACCTATTGTCAATAGGATTGTTAATCTTTTGTCAAAGTTTTTTTAAGTTTTTGAATTTTTATAAAAAGTTTGTTAAATATTTGACAATTAAATCTAAGAAAAGAACCCATCATGCTGATGGGTTCAAAAAATTACTTATTTTTACGTTCAATGACAGGTTCCCCGCCGTCCACGGTATCGGCCGTGATGACGATGCGCTTAATTCCCTCATCCGAAGGCGTTTCAAACATAATATCTTGCAAAATTCCCTCAATAATGGAACGCAAGCCGCGGGCACCGGTCTTGTTTTGAATGGTCTTTTCGGCGATTTTTTCCAAAGCCGCATCCTCGAATACAAGCTCTACATCATCCATTTTGAACAACGTGATATACTGCTTGATAATCGAGTTTTTCGGTTCTTTCATAATGCGGACCAAAGTTTCCTGATCCATCGGTTGTAACGCCGTGATGACCGGCACACGACCGACCAATTCCGGAATCAGGCCGAATTTCACAAGATCCTGATGCGTAGCGGTTTGGCAAAGCTTTTCGGCTTCAATGGATTTTGGCGATTTTACATCAGCGCCAAATCCCAATGAACTGCCGCCCATTTTGCGTTCGATCACCTTTTCAATGCCGTCAAAAGCACCGGCACAGATGAACAGAATGTTCGTGGTGTCGATTTGAATAAAATCCTGCTGCGGATGCTTCCGGCCACCCTGCGGAGGGACGTTGGAAACAGTGCCTTCCAAGATTTTAAGCAATGCCTGCTGAACACCCTCGCCACTGACGTCACGCGTAATGGAGGGATTTTCGGATTTGCGGGCAATTTTGTCGATTTCATCGACATAAATAATGCCGCGTTCCGCTTTTTCGATTTCAAAATCAGCCGCCTGCATCAAACGAAGCAGAATGTTCTCAACGTCTTCACCGACATAGCCGGCTTCGGTCAGGGTCGTGGCATCGGTAATGGCAATCGGCACGTCCAAAATGCGCGCCAAAGTCTGCGCTAACAGCGTCTTGCCGACACCGGTCGGGCCTAACATCAGCACGTTACTTTTGCCAAGCTCAACATCGCTGTCCGTAGTACAGTAGATACGCTTATAATGGTTATATACCGCCACGGCAAGGGTTTTCTTGGCATCATCCTGCCCGATTACGTACTCATCTAACTGCGCTTTGATTTCCTGCGGCTTTGGCAGTTGCGGACGCTCCTTATCCTTTTTAGCGTGACCCTTGCGGGCTGCACCCTGCTCATCTTCAAACAGTAAAGAATTGCAGAAAGAAATGCAACTGTCACAAATAAAAACTCCCGGTCCTTCAACCAAGCGGGCAACCTCGTCCTGCGTTTTACCGCAGAACGAGCAGCGAATATCCATTTCTTTATCCTTCGGCATTAAGAACCTCTCTTATCGCTTGGTAATGACCTTATCAATCAATCCGTAGGCACAAGCCTCATCAGCGGTCATAAAGTTATCACGCTCGGTATCACGCTCGATTTCCTCCAACGGTTTACCGGTTTCAGCAGCCAAAATCTTATTGATGTTGCTGCGAATGTGCTTGATGTGATTGGCGTGGATCAGAATATCGGTAGCCTGACCTTCAGCAGAGCCTAACGGCTGGTGAATCATAATTTCGCTGTTCGGCAGAGCGTAGCGTTTACCGGGAGCGCCGGCCGCCAGCAAAAATGCACCCATCGAAGCCGCCATACCCATACAAATGGTGCTGACGTCACACTTGATATACTGCATCGTATCGTAAATAGCCATACCGGCGGAAACCGATCCGCCCGGACTGTTGATATAAAAACTGATATCCTTATCCGGATCCTGCCCTTCCAAATAGAGCAGTTGGGCAATGATCAGGCTTGCAGAAGCATTATCAACCTGATCATTCAGCATGATGATACGGTCGTTTAACAGACGGGAAAAAATATCGTAAGAGCGTTCTCCTCGACTGGTCTGTTCCACAACATAAGGGACTAAATTCATATCCATAGCAATAACCTCCTATACCGGATATTATGAACGGAAATTTGCGTTTATAAACAAATTATTCGGCATCCTTAGCGGCGGCCTTTTTAGTCGTCTTCTTGGCGGCCGGCTTTTCAGCCTTTTCTGCCGGAACTTCATCGGTGATTTCGGCGTTGGCCTTTACAAAATCAATGGCCTTGCCGACAGCGATATCCTTTTCGATTTCAGCAACCGGAACAAGTTCCTTAATGCGGTCAACTTCCATACCGTACTGTTCGGCCATCTTTGCAAGCTGTTCGTCGACTTCTTTTTCTTCAGCCTTGATGCCTTCAAGTTCAACGATCTTTTCAAGTGCCAAACGGAACTTAACCTGATTTTCAGCCTGCGGGCGGAACGAATTTTTGAAATCTTCGATAGTGCTGTTGGTATACTTAAGATAGGTAGCAAGATCCAAGCCCTGCGAACGCATACGGTAGTCGTATTCCTCGATGCTCTGATTCAGACGAGCTTCATACATAGCTTCCGGAATTTCACCCTTAATGCCGTCAACGATCTGCTGAACCAAAGCAGTTTCAACGGCGTCATCAGCGGCGTGATTCTTGCGTTCCAAAGCCTTCTTCTTAATGTCGGCCTTCAGTTCCTTCAAGGTATCGAATTCGCTGACGTCCTTGGCAAAATCATCATTGATTTCCGGCAGCTCGCGAACCTTGATTTCGTGCAGATGGATCTTGAAAACGGCTTCCTTGCCGGCCAATTCCTTTGCACCGTAATCTTCAGGGAAAGTAACCTTGATATCAAACTGTTCGTCAATCTTTTTGCCGACGATCTTCTCTTCGAAGCCCGGAATAAAGGTGCCGGAGCCGAGTTCCAAAGACTGACCTTCAGCTTTACCGCCGTCAAAAGCGACGTCGTCAACAAAGCCTTCGTAGTCGATCACAACGGTATCGCCCTTCTTGGCGGCACGGTCTTCGACCGAAACCATACGGGCATTGCGCTCAGCCATGGCCTTAACCTCGGCATTGACCTCGGCAGCGTCAACCTTAACGATGGCACGTTCGGCCTTCAGACCCTTGTATTCACCGAGTTCGATTTCCGGATAGGTCGTTACGCTGACCTTGAAATCAACACCGTCTTCCTTGGAAATGGAAACCAGTTCGAAATCCATTTTGTCATCAATAACCTTAAGACCCGAAGCGTTGATTGCATCTTCAACAGCATCGTTATACAGCAAATTCAAAGCATCTTCATAGAAAACTTCGACGCCGTAATAGGTTTCGATGATGTGCAACGGTGCTTTACCCTTACGGAAGCCCGGCACGTTGATCTTTTTGCCGTTCTTGCGATATGCCTGCATAATCGCTTCACGGAATTTTTCACCGTCGATGGTGATTTCAAGTTGATACCGGTTGGTATCGATTTTTGTGGATTCTTTAAAACTCATTTTAGAATTCCCTCCGCATAAAATTTCATAATATTATAGCATACATCGGCAGATATTTCCACCATTTTTATAAAAAAAATTAAAATTCGTTTAAATAAACTGTTTACTCGATAAAAATTGGTGTAAAATTGACACAATCACAAGAAATCAGCCGCATTTGAATGCCGTCATACTCGATCGGTGCCTGATTGCGTCCGGCCCCATGGATATGACCGTACCAAATTTGCCGCACGCCGTATTCTTTTAAAATCTCCAAAATCGGCTCACAAACATAACTTCCGTACACCGGCGGATAATGCAAAAAAACACGAATCGGCAGTTCGGTTTTTCGCGCGGCTTCCAAAGAAGTGCGCAGTCGTCCGCATTCACGGGCAATCACCTTTTGGTCAAACTCGCCACTGCCATCATAAACCCAACCGCGAGTACCGCATATCGCAACGTTTTCTGCCACAATGCAGTTATTGTGCAAAATCCGCAACGAATCAAAATGCTTCTCGTCCCAGTATTTTTCGATTTTCGTCACGGTCGACCACCAGTAATCGTGATTGCCCTTCAACAGGATTTTTTTACCGGGCAACGCCTCCAAAAAAGCAAAATCCTTTTCGGCCGACTCAAGCTTCAAGCTCCAAGAAAAATCGCCGGCAAGAACAACGGTATCTTCGGGACGAATCAGGCGTTTCCAATTGGCTTCCAACCGTTCGACATAGTGTTGCCAACCGTAAAAAACTTCCATTGATTTATCGGCATTTAACGACAAATGCAGATCCGAAAGAGCATATAGACTCATTTTGGCAACACCTTCAATTTAATATTTTTAAGAATTGCGGTCATAATATTATTGGCGAAAAGCCGGAAAGGGATGATATTCTATGACCGATTGCAGAACCGAAAGCTGTATTGATTGCAGTGTAAAAAACTGTGTTTATCACACCGTTGAGGATCGCTGCACCGCCGGAAAAATTTCGGTTGGTAACCGTAATTCCTGCTCCTGCAGTGAAACCTGTTGCGATACTTTCAAGATGAAAAAATAAGGTATCACAAGAATATCCGGCTGTTTAGGCCGGATATTTTTGTATTTATTCTATACCAAGACTTTTCAAAACAACGTCACGCATACCGTCTTTTTCACAGGTTTCGTTAAAGCGAACCGTTGCATTTTCCAAAGCAGCGATCGGTGACGGGATTTCGGTCGCAGTCACGTCGTGCAACAAACGAACATAACCGAATTCGTCTGCGGCAGCATCATCCGACAGAGCCGAAAGAACGTTCTTTGCAAACTTATACGGCGAAGCGGTCGAAGCGATTACGGTCGGACGGTTGTCCCCCGTTTCTTTCAAATACTGCTCGTACACCGCCATGGCAACGCCGGTATGGGTATCACAAAGATAACCGTACTTTTCAAACACTTCATCAATGGTCTTAAGGGTCTGAGCGTCATCACAGCAACCGCCATAGAACAATCCGCTGATTTTCGCACAAACATCATTACTGACGGTGTATTTGCCGTTCATCGAAAGATCAGCCTGCAATTTTGCTACCGTTTCGGCGTCGTTACCGTACAATTCAAAAAGCATACGCTCCAAATTGCTGGAAATCAGAATATCCATCGACGGCGAATAGGTCGTATAGAACGGACGGTTGCGGTCATACGTACCGGTACGGATAAAGTCGGTCAAGACGTTATTGGCGTTTGATGCACAAATGAGCTTGCAAATCGGCACACCCATTTTCTTAGCATAGTACGCCGCCAAAATGTTACCGAAGTTACCGGTCGGCACAACAACGTTGATACCATCACTTAAATCGCCGTTTTCGGCAAGCATATCGCAGTACGCCGAAACGTAATAAACGATTTGCGGTGCCAAGCGACCCCAGTTGATGGAGTTTGCCGAAGAGAACTGCATATTGTTTTCCGCCAACAACTGCTTGATTTCATCGTTGGTGAAAATCTGTTTCACGCCGGTCTGCGCATCGTCAAAATTACCGTGAATGGCGAATACATGAACGTTCTCACCCTTTTGCGAAGCCATTTGAAGCTTCTGCATCGGGCTGACACCGTCGCTCGGATAGAAAACAAGGATTTCCGTTCCCGGTACGTCCTTAAAGCCCTCCAAAGCTGCTTTACCGGTATCGCCGGAGGTAGCGACTAAAATGACCGTCTTTTTACCGGCCGCCGTTTTCTTCGCAGAAACGGTCAGCAAATACGGTAACAGCTGCAAAGCCAAATCTTTAAAAGCGCAGGTCGGACCGTGCCACAATTCCAGCACGTTTGCCTTTTCGCCTAAGCGTGCAATCGGTGCCGGACGGTTTTCGTCAAAGGTATTCGTATAAGCACCCTTTACACAATAATCCAATTCTACCTCGGTAAAATCATCAAGGAAAAAGCGCAAAACAAATTGTGCACGTTCAATGTAATCCATCCCCTTCAAAGCTTCAAAATCAGAAGCGGTAAGAGTCGGGAACTTTTCAGGAACAAAAAGTCCGCCTTCTGCCGAAATACCCTGTGCGATCGCCTGCGCGGCCGTAACACGCACAGAACTGTCACGAGTGCTGATGTAAGCCATATACATACCTCCACGGAAAACTATATCGTTACTATTCTATAATAAAAAACTCCGTTTGTCAAAGGCAAACGAAGAATTTTTGTGCATTCGTGTAAAAAATTTTGCTTAAAACGTCCTCCGACATACCTTTTCGGCGCAAAAACGCCGCAAAATCGACAACCTTACCGACCGAATTCAATTCCGAAGCCATAACGCCGCCGTCAAAATCAGAACCGATCGCAATGGCATCATCCAACCCCAAATCGAGCAAATGCAAAATCTGACGGTAAAGTCCTTCAAAAATCGGTTCGCCGACAAAGGCCGGATAAAAGCATAAACCGATCACGCCACCGCGAGCCGCCACCCGTTTTATTCGTTCGTCGGTGATATTCCGCGGATGTTCAAAAACGGCACTACAGTTCGCATGACTGATAAACGGATGACTAGATACTTCCAAAACCGCATCAAAGCTCTGTGGATTCAAATGCGACAAATCACACGCCATGCCGACACGGTTCATTTCAGAAATGACCGATCGACCGAAATCGGTCAACCCTTGATTGCTGTTCACACCACCGGCAATTCGGTTGGTACCGTTCCACGTCAAAGTCAACGCACAAATACCATCCCGTTTCAAGATTTCGACACGCTCAATTTTGTCCTCGATAACAGCACCGCCCTCGACCGAAAATAGCGGGTGCAGATTGGACGGGCAGTTGAAAATCTTACGGGAAAAATCCGAAAGAATACTGCGATACAGTTCATACGGATGCTTTTCGTCATCCTTGATCCATATCGCAAAAACCTGCGACCACTCCGTAAAACATTGCCCTTTGCACGCAGAAACGGCCAGCGAATTCTTTATAAATTCCTGCCCTGTTCGGTAGCATTCGTACGGGGTATCGCAATGCAAATCAAAATACTTCAAGCCACATCATCACTTTCAAAAAGCATTTTTTAAATATTGCAGTTTCCATCGTGATGATCCGTCCCGATTAGTTTCAACGGTAACCTCAGCTACGTCAAAGCGCGGTTGTAAATCTCGGTGAAGACGTTCCAAAAACAGCATTCCGGTCTTGTAAAGTCGACGTTGTTTGTGCGTGTCAACCGCCTCAAAGCCGGAAACCAACGCACCTGCAGCACGGGTCTTGACCTCAACAAAAACAAGCGTATCCCGCGTTTCGGCAATGATATCCACCTCACCGAAACGGTCACGATAGTTACGCTTTACAATAATATAGCCCTGCTGTTTTAAATATTCCGCCACACGCTGCTCGCCCTCACGTCCCAAAGCAGCGGCATAGGCTCGCTTATCGGCTGTTTCAGACATTTTTCAAAAATGACAGACGGTGCATGGGGCACGGACCGTAGGTACGGATCGCTTCATAATGTTCCTTTGTTCCATAACCCTTATGCTTTGCAAAACCGTATTGCGGGTACTCTTTATCATACTCATAGAGCAGACGGTCTCTTGTAACTTTAGCAAGAATGGAAGCGGCAGCGATCGAGCAGGATTTTGCATCGCCTTTTACGATCGTTTCGCAGGGAATTTGAATCCCCACCGGCACACGGTTGCCGTCAATCAGCGCAAAATCGGCCGGTACGTTTAACCCTTGGATCGCACGGTTCATTGCAAGATAGGTCGCCTGCAAAATATTCACGCTTTCGACCTCTTCCAATGTGCCGTAAGCAACGGAATATGCAATCGCCTTTTCGATAATCTCATCATAAAGGGCTTCCCTTTTCTTTTCGCTTAACTTTTTTGAATCGTTTAAGCCGTCGATCTCAACGTCCTCGGGCAAAACAACGGCGGCGGCACAAACCGGTCCCGCCAACGGGCCACGGCCCGCTTCATCAACGCCACACACACATTTATATCCCTTATTACGGGCGTTTTCTTCATATTCAAAGTTTGGCATCCGGAATCCTTTCCAATGTCACCGCACCGATTTTGCAGGTACGGAATTCCTCTATAAGCATATTGGCCGCACGCTCGGTATCGGTCTGTCCGCCGCGGATGACCATACCGCGTTTTTTACCGATTTGCTCAAGCAATTCATATGAATCGACCGAAAGATCAACTGCACCGTAGCGTGCAGTTAATAAATCGGGATAATCGGCCTTCAGCAAATCCAAAAGCCGCATTGCAAGCAGTTCGGTATCAACAACACGATCGGAAACCGCACCCGTAAAAGCCAAATGCTCACCGACCGTCGTATCGTCAAACTTCGGCCATAAAACGCCCGGCGTGTCTAACAACTCCAGCTGACGGTCAATGGTGAACCATTGGTTACCGCGTGTGACGCCCGGTCGATTTGCCACCTTGGCGCGGGAATTACCGGCGATGCGGTTAATGAACGAAGACTTGCCGACGTTCGGAATCCCGACAACCATCACACGAAGCGGCTTGCCGGCCATTCCCTTTTCGGCATATTGCTTTAAACGATCAGACAGCAGATCCTTTACTACCGTTTTAAAACGGTTGATTCCTTTACCGGAACGGCAATCGACGGGGATTGCCGGAATATTCTTCGATTCGTAAAAACGGATCCATTCTGCAGTGATAACAGCGTCGGCCATATCGCACTTGTTAAGCAAGATCAACAACGGCTTAGAACCAATAATACCTGCCAGGTCGGGATTTCGACTACTGACAGGTATTCTTGCATCGACAATTTCCACGACCGCATCAATAATTTTCAGTTGGGCTTCGATCTGACGACGGGTTTTCGTCATGTGACCGGGAAACCACTGAATATTTTGCTCGGCGTTCATTTTAAATTCCTCCGAATTTATTTAACGGGAAAATACGCAAAATAGCGTGTCCCAAAATGTTATTCACGTCCACCTGACCGATCACGTCGTAACGGCTGTCAAGTGATACTTCACGGTTATCTCCGAGTACAAAGATCTTACCCGGCTCGACCGTTAAGGGCGACTTCAATTCCTTCGGATCGGTACGAACCGAATCATCAAGGTACCTCTCTTCTAATTTGGATCCGTCGACATAAACGTTACCGTCCGGCCGAATTTCAACCGTTTCACCCGCAACGGCAATCACGCGCTTAATAATCGGCTTATCATTTTCACGATAAACCACCACAACATCACCGCGCTGTGGCTCGTACCCGACGTTTGTAATAATCACCTTTTCACCGCCGTGCAGCGTACTTTCCATAGAAGTTCCGTCAATGGTTGCTACGCGGAAAATCAACGAAAAAATAATCACAACGGCAATCAGTGCCGTTACCAAAACATCCAACCATTCAAAGACCTGTACAACAACGGCACGACCAAAATCACTATCTTTTGCCGACGAATGCGGCTTGTTGGCCACCTCTGCGTTTACGGCAGTATTTTCAGCGGAAACATCGGGATTGTTTTGTTCATTAAAATCGTTCGTAAAACTCGCCTCTCTTCGTATAAAAAGCAAAAAAGGGACAAGGATGTGCCATCCTGTCCCCCTTTAGCTCGATTAACCAATGCGTTCTTTAACCTTGGCTGCCTTACCGACTCTGTCACGCAGATAATAAAGTTTCGCACGGCGAACTTTACCTTTGCGGACGGTTTCGACCTTGGCAACGATGGGCGAATGAAGCGGAAATACACGCTCAACGCCGACACCGTAGGAAACGCGGCGAACTGTAAAGGTTTCAGCGATGCCACTGTTATTCTTTGCAATAACGGTGCCTTCGAAAACCTGAATTCTTTCCTTCTCGCCTTCTTTGATTCTGACGTGTACACGCACAGTGTTACCGATTTCAATAACCGGTGCATCCTCTTTCAACTGTGCAGCAGTCAATTCACGAATTACGTCCATTAAAATTTCCTCCTTGTTTTTTTCAGATGTTCATAACTTTTAAAAGACAGAGGACCATCCGCTTCAATGTCGATTTTTCGGCATCGAACCCACCGATGAGGTTTCGGTGAAATCAAATGCTAAAATATAATACCACAATCCCACACAAAAATCAAGAACTTTTTTTACTTTTTTATAAATCTTTTGAAATCTTTGACAGAGCCGTCAAATCGTTGTATAATAAGAGTAATCTTTTTTATGGAGCAAACCGATGAAAGTATATTTTCAAACACTTGGATGCAAAGTAAATCAATATGAAACCCAAGCCTTGCGTGAACGCTTCTTAGCCGAAGGCCATTCGGCAGCTGTGACACTTGCCGAAGCGGATATCATTATTATCAATTCCTGCACGGTCACCGCCGAAAGCGACCGTAAAACCCGTCAGTTAGTACGAAAATGTCGCCGCCAAAATCCAACGGCAACCATTGTACTGACCGGTTGTATGGCGCAAGCCTTCCCCGAAAAGGCCAAAAAACTTACCGAAGCAGATATTATTATCGGCAACAAAGACCCCGAAAAAACCGTCAAGCTCGCCCTCAACTTCAAACGTGGCAACGATGCTCTTTTTGAAGTAGACGACCACATTGCAGGTGAAACGTACAACACGCCGGTCGTTACCGATTTTTCGGAGCGCACCCGCGCCTATATGAAAATTGAAGACGGTTGTGAGCGTTACTGCACCTACTGTGCGATACCGAAAGCGCGCGGTCCGGTACGTTCTCGCGATATTGAGTCCATTAAAACGGAAACGGTCGCTTTGGCGCAAAAGGGATTTCGTGAGGTTGTGCTCGTAGGTATCAATCTTTCGGCCTATGGCAAGGATGCCGAATACAATCTATGCGATGCCGTCGAAGTGGTCTGTGCCGAAAAGAATATCTTGCGCGTTCGCCTCGGTTCGTTAGAACCGGATCACATCACCGACAAAATGCTTGAACGCCTCGCAGCGCAACCGAAATTTTGCCCACAATTTCACCTTTCCCTGCAATCCGGCTGTGATGCAACGCTTGAACGAATGAATCGAAAGTACGACTCGGCTTTTTACCGCGATTTAATTCAGCGTATCCGCAGTCGTTTTCCGGATGCGTCAATCACCACCGACGTTATGGTCGGCTTCGCGGGTGAAACCGACGAAGAATTCGAACAAAGTCTTGCTTTTGTAAAAGAAATCGGCTTTGCAAAGGCACACGTATTTATGTATTCCCGTCGCGAAGGAACGGTTGCGGCTGCGTTAAAGAATCAGGTGCAAAACGCCGTAAAAGAAGAACGAAGCCGCCGCATGATCGAAGCGACCGAGAAAAGCGAGAATGAATGCTTATCTCAAATGATTGGCAACGCCTACCCCGTTTTATTTGAAACCGCCGATAACGGCTTTGCCGTTGGCTATACGCCGCAATATGCACGGGTATACGTTGAATCGAATGATCCATTTACGGGGAAAATCAAAACCGTCCGAATCACCAAAGTCAAAAACGATCATTGTTTCGGTGTTATTGTATAGAAAAATGCGTGACAAACGTCACGCATTTTTATCTGTAAAACGATTATTTATCAAGCTTTTTCGTAAAGAAAGCAGTTACACCGGCAAAGAGAATATACTTTGCAGCAGTACCGATAGCACCTGCAAATCCATTGCAGAACGTTTTAAAGCTTTCATAAGCAGCGGCATTAACGATCGCCATAATAAAATAGTATAAGAGCGCCAAAACAGCAAGAATCATGAACAAAACAGTAAGTTTCGGCAAAAACTTAGCCATACCGTCGTTGATCTGATTTGCGGTCAGCGGAGCAGGTTTTGCGTATTGCGGCGACATCTGCTGATACAGCGGTTGCATCATAGGCTGCTGCATCGGTGGTTGCTGCATCGGTGGTTGTTGCACCGGCGGTTGCTGCACCGGCGGTTGCTGCACCGGCGGTTGCTGCGGCATCGGATTTTGATACTGAGGTTGTTGCGGTATTTGATTCATTGAAAATCATCTCCAATAATTTGATATAACAATTATATTACAAGAATAAATTACAGTCAAGTAAATCTTTAAAGCCGTTTTATATAATAAGTGATTTGCGCCTTCACCTCGCCAATGCGAGTTGGTTGAAATCCCGATTTTTATTGCAAAAGAAAACCGAACAACCAAAGGTTGCTCGGTTTTACTGGTGATCCATCGGGGATTCGAACCCCGGACACCTTGATTAAAAGTCAAGTGCTCTACCGACTGAGCTAATGAATCAAAAGACAGCCTAATTATTATAGCAATCTTGTCCACGGTTGTCAAGCAAAAAAATCAATTTTTTAAAAATTCTTATACAACAAACGTTCAACGCACAAATACATAAAAACCGCCGAAAGGAATTCCCCCTCTCGGCGGTTTGCATTTATTACGGTTTTACAACCAAGTTAACAAGACGCTTCGGGACGTACAGTTCTTTCACCATTGTCTTGCCTTCGATTTCGTGTGCAACGTTTTCGTTCTGCTTTGCAAGCGCAATAGCATCAGCCGAATCAATATCGGCAGCGACACTGATGCGAGCACGAATTTTACCGTTGACCTGAACAGCAATTTCCACCGTAGATTCGGTGCATTTTGCTTCATCAAAGGTCGGCCAAGAGGCGGCATTCAGCATACCGTCAAATCCGACGGTTTCCCACAGTTCTTCGGTGATATGCGGCGCAAACGGATTGAGCAACAACAGCATCGTGCGATATTCACCACGAGTGATTTTACCAGTTGCGGAAACCGTATTCAGCAACGACATCAATGCCGCAATAGCGGTATTCATCTTCAATGATTCGATATCCTCGGTCACCTGACGAATGGTCTTATGGAAAGCGGTTTCAACCTCTTTGCGGTAATCGTCACCGTCAATCAGGTTTTCCTGCAATGCCCAAATCTTATCCAAGAAACGCTTACTGCCCTTGATGGAAGACTGGCTCCACGGAGCAGCCTTTTCAAAGTCACCCATAAACATTTCATAAACACGCATGGTATCAGCACCAAAATCGCGAACGATCTCATCGGGGTTGACAACGTTGCCGCGGGATTTGGACATCTTCTCCCCGTTTTCACCGAGAATCATACCGTGACTGGTACGCTTCTGATACGGTTCCTTATTCGGAACAACACCGATATCATACAGGAAACGGTGCCAGAAACGACTATACAGCAAGTGCAAGGTCGTATGCTCCATACCGCCGTTATACCAATCGACCGGTGCCCAGTATTCCAGCGCTTCTTTCGAAGCAAGTGCATCATCATTATGCGGATCACAGTAACGCAGGAAGTACCACGAAGAGCCCGCCCACTGCGGCATGGTATCGGTTTCACGAACGGCGTGACCACCGCAATGCGGACAAGTAGTATTGACCCAATCGGTCATTTTTGCCAACGGAGATTCACCGTTATCGGTCGGCTCGTACGAGTCTACGTTCGGCAACAGCAGCGGCAGTTCGCTTTCATCCAGCGGAACGTAGCCGCACTTTTCACAATAAACGATCGGGATCGGTTCGCCCCAATAACGCTGACGGGAGAATACCCAGTCACGCAGTTTATAGTTGGTTTTCTTTTCGCCGATGCCACGCTCAGTCAGCCACGCCTGAATGGACTTTTTCGCTTCTTCAACCGAAAGGCCGGTCAGGAAACCGGAATTGACCATTACGCCGGTAGCGCAATCGGTAAAGGCTGCTTCTTCAACGTTACCGCCTGCAACGACTTCAATGATCGGCAAATCAAACTTTTTGGCAAATTCCCAGTCGCGGGTATCGTGACCCGGAACAGCCATGATAGCACCGGTACCATAAGAAATCAAAACGTAATCCGAAATAAAGATCGGAATTTCGGTATCATTTACGGGATTGATCGCAGAAACGCCCTGCAAACGAACACCGGTTTTATCCTTCGCAAGCTCGGTACGTTCGAAGTCAGACTTTTTGGCAGCTGCTTGCTGATAGGCACGGACTTCATCGATATTCTCGATTTTATCCGCCCATTTTTCCAAGAGCGGATGCTCCGGCGACATAACCATATAAGTAACACCGAACAGCGTATCGGCACGGGTGGTATAAATCTCAAACGGATCACCAATATTGGTGTTAAAGCGCACCTGCGTACCGTAGGAACGGCCAATCCAGTTGCGTTGCTGGGTCTTAACGCGGTCGATAAAATCGACCTCATCCAAGCCGTCCAGCAGTTTCTCTGCATAATCGGTGATTTTCAACATCCATTGGCTTTTTTCCTTGTGGATAACTTCACTACCGCAACGCTCGCAAACACCGTTGACGACCTCTTCATTTGCCAAAACGCATTTACAAGAGGTACACCAGTTGACCGACATCTGTTTTTTATAGGCCAAACCTTTTTTGAACAGTTGCAGGAAGATCCACTGTGTCCACTTATAGTAAGAAGGATCGGTCGTGTTGACCTCACGATCCCAGTCAAAGGAGAAACCGAGCATCTTCAGCTGACGTTTAAAGTTTGCAATATTGTTTTCGGTAACAACGGCCGGATGGATGTGATTCTTAATTGCAAAGTTTTCGGTCGGCAGGCCGAAAGCATCCCA
>JAKSQF010000003.1 GCA_024404235.1 Clostridia bacterium
TCGGCCGCTCCGACACGGGCCGCTCGGCCTCGGCCACCCTGCGCGTCAGCTTCAGCCACAGAAACACGACGGAAGAGGTCGAACGGTTCTGCGAGGTTCTGCGGGAGGGGCTGCGGAGTCTGGTCAGAATGAAATAGCAGTTACAGTTCAGCCAAATAAAGTTTTTGGTCGGCTCGCTGAACATCTGGCTGACGCTCGGCGTTTCGGTCAGGTTGATGCCGAACAAATCGAAATCGACCGCTTCAACCTTCTTTTTCAATGCCGGATCGGCATCCTTGTCGTTGCGGATCTTATCAATCAGCGTCAATTCTTCGGAACGGGTATTTTTCTTGTCGGACTTTTGGCTGTAGGTCGTTTTGGCAGTATTGATTTCCTTCGGCGTGCAGTTCATCATATAAGTCATCGGCGAAAGAATGATACCGTAAATGCTGATCATCAGCACCAAACGCAACAGCATCGGCAGACAGCCGCCCGCCATAGAAACGTTTTCGTCACGGTACAGATCCTGCTGGGCCTGTGCCATCTTCTGGCGGTCGTTTCCGTAGCGCTTTTTCAGCTCGTCCAGCTTGGGCTTGATACGGGTCTGCTGAACCGAGGATTTTTGACTTTTAATGCTCAGCGGGATCAACACGACGTTGATCAGTACGGTGAACAAAAATACGGCAATCGCAAAGCTGCGGTTAAAGGCAAAAAGGCGCAAAAGGGCGCCCAGCGGCTTGCCGATAAGTTTTGTGAAAATGTCCATAGAATACTCCATCCATGCAAAAGCCGTGCGGCCTTTGTGGTTTATTTTCGTTTTTGTTTCTTTGCGGGCACGGGGTCAAAGCCACCCTTACAAAAGGGGTGACAGCGTAACAATCGCCACACGGCAAGCGCACTGCCCTTGAACGCACCGTGCACCTCGATTGCCTCGATCGCATAGGCCGAGCAACTCGGCGTGAAGCGGCAACAGGCGATTTTACGGGGAGAAATGGCTTTTTGGTAAAAGCGAATCAAACGGATCAAACATTTACCGATCATTTTCGGAACACCACAAATCGGCGGCCATCAGTTGTTTTTGAAGTAGTTGGGCCGCATCGGTACTTTTCACGCCTAAAATGCGTGAACGGGCAACGATGACAAAATCGTACCCGAGGGTGATATTGGACTGACACATTTGAAAAGCGGCGGTAATAACGCGCTTTGCACGGTTGCGCTCAACGGCGCCGCCCAGTTTTTTACCTGCCGTGATGCCAAGCCGCAGGGTGTTTTTTCTGCCCTTGGCCGCATAAAGCACAAATAAGGGCGTGACAAAGCTTTTGCCGCGCCCGTACAATCGGCGAAAATCACGGTTGGTTTTCAACTTGATAAAATTTCGCATATTTTCCAATTAAAAGGAAAAGCCACGAGGCGTGGCTTTAATAGGTCAACTGCTTTCTTCCTTTTGCTCTGCGGCGAGCAAGTACCTTACGACCGTTAGCGGTTGCCATTCTCTTCAAGAAGCCGTGCTCCTTCTTGCGATGCAGTTTTTTCGGTTGATACGTTCTTTTCATTGCGGGGTACCCTCCTTACGTCCGGAATTTTCGGTGTGTGCAAAACGGATATTCTCCCTTATACACAACCTATCAATTATGGATTATACCTTATTTAGGGGCGTTCTGTCAATAAAAACTTTTGTTTTTCGGGGATATTTTTGCGAAAGAATTTTACCGAAAAAGTGCCCGTTGACAATAAAATACCATATAAAGTATAATGAAAACAAAGCCATTACCATATAGGGTTAAAGGGAGGGAAAACCGTGTATCAAAATATTTTGTTTGATTTGGACGGCACCTTGACCGATTCGGCCGAGGGGATCACCAATTCGGTGATGTACGCCTTAAAAAAGTACGGTATTACGGTATCCGACCGACGGGAGCTGTATTGCTTTATCGGCCCGCCGCTGCTGACTGCCTTTTGCGGGCGGTACGGCTTATCGGAGGCCGACGGCCTGCAGGCGGTGGCGTTTTATCGGGAATATTACCGTGAAAAGGGCATTTTTGAAAATCGGGTTTACGAAGGCGTGGTGCCGATGCTGTCTGCCCTTAAAGATGCCGGTAAGCGGGTGATTCTTGCCACCTCCAAGCCGGAGGAGTTTGCCCTGCGTATTTTAGAGCATTTTGATTTACTGCCCTTTTTCGATACCGTGGCGGGTGCGACGATGGACGGCCGCATCGGGAAAAAGGAGGACGTCATTCGCTATGCCCTTGAAAAGGCGGGCGTGACCGACAAGGCATCGACCGTGATGGTGGGCGACCGTCTGCACGATATCATCGGCGCAAGACAGAACGGTTTGGACGCCATCGGCGTGCTGTACGGCTTCGGCGACGAAAAAGAACTGCGTGAGAACGGCGCAACGCATATTGCGAAAACGCCCGAAGATGTAGTGAGAATTTGTTTGGAATAAAAAATCCCGCCCCTGCGTCTATTGACGCAGGGGCGGGAATGTTTTTGCTTTCTTATTGAATATTCGTTACGCTCTGCCGTTTTGCTCGTCCAAGGTCAGGGCAAAGCTGTCGATAAATTCGGCCAAAAAGGCGTCGGCTTCGGGCAGGTGCATATCTTCTACCGCCTTGCGGGTGGAACGTTCGGCGGCGGCAAACTCGCGGTTGCCCATATTCAGCTCCTCAATGCACTTGATCAGTGCCGAAAGCTTGTCGGCGGCCTTGACCAACTTTTCCGTTTCTTCGTCCAAACGGTACAGCGGGGTGTACTCCTCCCGCAGGTCTTCGGGCAACAGGGAAAGCAGGCGCTCTTCCGCCACGGCCTCGATTTGTTTGTATGCCGATTTAATTTCGGCGTTATAATACTTGATAGGGGTCGGCATATCGCCGGTGATGATCTCGCCGGTGTCGTGGAACATGGCGGCGGTGGCCACAAAATTGGGGTCGACGCTGCCGCCGAACCGCTTATTGCGCAGTACGGCTAAGCAATGGGCGATAAACGCCACTTCCAAGCTGTGCTCGCTTAAATTTTCGGGTTTCGTGTTGCGCATCAGTCCCCAACGGTAGATATTTTTCATTCGGGAAAGCATTGCAAAATAATGATACTGCATTTCATCACATCCTATTGAATATTATAACATCTTTTGTTATAATAGCAATAAGAATTTTATTTTATAAGGAGAGGTGTCGGCCTGTGCTGTTTTCATCCGAAAAACGGTTGCTGAAAGATCAGAAAAGTTGTGCGCTATCCACCTTTTTGATTGCGCTTGGTGTAGCGGCGGTCTGCTTTTTGCCGTACATCTTTGCCGGAAAAGGATATTTCGTGTTTTTCGGGGATTTTAATGCACAGCAGATCCCTTTTTACAAGCTCTGCCACGAGGCCGTGCGCAGCGGCAATATGGGGTGGAGCCACCTGACCGACCTCGGTGCCAATTTTGTGGGGTCGTACAGCTTTTACCTGCTCGGGAGTCCGTTCTTTTGGCTGACCGTCCCGTTCCCCAATGCGTGGGTGCCGTATTTTATGGGCCCGCTGCTGATGTTGAAATTCGCCTGCGCCGCCCTGACCGCCTATTTTTACCTGCGGCGGTTTACCCGCAAGGCCGAAACGGCAAGACTTGGCGGACTTTTGTACGCTTTTTCGGGTTTTTCGGTTTATAACATCTTTTTCAATCATTTCCACGAAGCGCTCATCGTTTTTCCGCTGCTGTTGTTAGCACTTGAACTGTTGATGACCGAGCGCCGCACGGGGGTATTTGCGTTGGCGGTGGCACTTTGCGCCGTTACCAACTATTTCTTCTTCTTCGGCATGGTCGTTTTCTGCGTGCTGTATTTCTTCGTCCGTGTAATAACGGGGGCGGTGCGTGTGCGCTTTACCCGCTTTTTGCAGATGCTGTTCGAGGCCGTGCTTGGACTGTTGCTTGCTATGTTTTTGCTGTTGCCGTCGCTTTCGGCGATCCTCGGCAACGGTCGGGTCGACAGTCTGCAAACCGGTTGGGATGCCATTATGTACGGCAAGGAGCAGATTTATCTTAATATCATCGAATGCTTTTTCTTCCCGCCCGATTTACCGGCACGTCCGGTATTCTTTCCGGGTGCGGAGGTGCGCTGGTCGTCGTTGGGCGGCTGGATGCCGCTATTCGGTATGGTCGGTGTGTTTGCGTGGTTCTTCAATCGCAGGGGCAACTGGTTGCGCCGAATGCTCGGTATCTGCTTCTTTATGGCAATGGTGCCGGTGCTGAACAGCGCATTCTACGCCTTTAACACCGCCTATTATGCCCGCTGGTTCTATATGCCCATTTTGCTGATGTGTTTGGCAACGGTGCTGATGATCGAGGATCAAACCGCCGACTGGAACCGCGGTTGGAAATGGGTTTTCGGCATCACCCTCGCCTTTGGGTTGGTGATCGGCCTCTTCCCCCAGAAACGGGCGGACGGCACCCTGCTTTTGGGACTTTATATGCAGGAGGCCGACGAAAAGATCCTGCATCTGCCGTTTTTGCCGAAGGTCGGTATTGCGGTTGAGCAAACCTACTTCCTGCGGTTTTGGGTCACGGTGCTGATTGCCGTTTCAGCGCTTTTGATTTTACGCTTCTTGTTGCGTATGCGCAAAGGCTCGCTTAAAAAGTTTACCGTTTGGTCGACCGTGGCCATTTGCATTTTTTCGGTGATATATACCAACATTTTTATCAGCGACGGTCGGCAGTATTCCTATGAAATCAAGGATATGGTCATCGACCGCCTGATCGAGGGCAAGGTCGACCTGCCGGCAGGCGACGATTACCGCATCGACGTGTACGAGGGTATGGACAATGCGGCGATGTATCTTAAATATCCGTCCATCAACGCATTCCATTCGGTCGTGCCGCCGTCGATCATCAACTTTTACGAATACGTCGGCGAAACGCGGGACGTGGCAAGCCGCCCCGAATACGATAACGTGGCTTTGCGGACGTTGCTTTCGGTAAAATACCTGCTGAACGCCCCTACGGGTGACCACGACCGCTTTGTGAATAACGAAAGCGGCGAGGCCGAAATGTACGGTTTCCGTTATATCCGTACCTCGGGCGGGTTCTTGGTTTATGAAAACGATAACTATACGCCTTACGGCTATTCATATAATTACTATATGACCAAAGAGTTCTGCGACCGCTACGAAGCAAAGGACCGTGCGGCGTGGATGACCAAGGCCGTTTTGCTGACCGATGAACAGATCAAAAAATACGGCGGCACGATGCAGGACATCGAAACGCTGTATGACGTATACGAAACGGACGACCCCAATGCCACGACCATGGCACTGGGTGAGGAAGCACTTGCAACCGACGCCGCCAACCTGCGTCAAACGGCGGCAACCAAGTTTTCGTATATCAAAAACGGCTTTACGGCCACAGTTTCCCGCACGGAAGATTCGCTTGTCTTCTTCTCGGTGCCGTATGATAAAGGCTTTACGGCTACGGTCAACGGCAAGCCGGTGGAAATCGAGCAGGTCAACGTCGGGTTCATGGCTGTTCCGGTCACGGCGGGCGTCAGCCAAATCACCTTTACCTATAAAACGCCGGGTCTTGCGCAGGGGGCAAAAATCAGCTGTGCGGCGGCGGTTGTCTTTGTAATTTATCTTCTTGTGATGTGGTTGCTCGGTAAAAAATATCCGCCGCAGAACACCTACCCCGAAGGGGATGAACTGCTCCACCGTTGGCATAACGACGAGCGGTTTGATACGGAACTGCCCGAAGCGGATGAGGAGGAAGAAAGCCCCACAAGCTTTTTGCACGACCCCATCGAAATTCCGCCGTTGTCAAGCGGTTTCGAGGGCGGCTTCAAAATAGATATGGATGCGTTTGACGATTCGGAAGAAATTTTGAACGAGGATGCATAACGAAAGGATTGGTTTGAAATGGTCTTAAATATTTTGCTGTTTGCCGTCGGCTTTGTTTTGCTGATCAAAGGCGGCGATTGGTTTGTGGACGGTGCGGCCGGCATTGCACGGCGTTTTCACCTGCCCGAATTGCTGATCGGTGCTACCGTGGTGTCGATCGGTACAACGCTCCCCGAAGTAATGGTATCGGCAGGGGCGGCAATCGGCGGCTCGGGCGGTATCGCTTACGGCAACGCCCTCGGGTCGATCGTCTGCAACACGGCGCTGATTTCTGCGCTGACCGTTGCCATCCGTCCGTCTTCGGTCGAACGAAAAACGCTGGTTACCCCCGTTATCTTCTTCTTTTTAGCGGCAGGATTTTATTGCACAATGGCCTACACCGCCAAGCGCTTTGACCGTTGGGTGGGACTTACGCTGTTGGCGGTTTTCGTGGTTTATATGCTGATCATCACCCGTCAGGCGCTGCGCACTAAAGCGCCGCAACCGAATACGGATGACGAGCCCGAAAGCGACGACCCGCTGTGGAAAGAAATCGTTTCCTTGGTGCTTGGTGCTGTGCTGATCGCCGTCGGTGCACGCCTGCTTGTCGATAACGGTACCGCTATTGCAACGTATTTCGGCGTGCCGGATGCCGTCATCGGTCTTACCTTTGTGGCGCTGGGTACCTCTTTGCCGGAGCTTGTCACCGCCATTACGGCACTTGCTAAGGGTCACGGGGCGCTGTCGCTTGGTAATATCATCGGCGCCAACCTCTTTAATATCGTGCTGGTCAGCGGCACGGCAATTTCCATTTCGCCCTTTACGCTCAGCCAAGCGCAGGGCAAAACGCTGTTCGGCTATAACGCTTCGCTGATTATGGATATTCCCGTAATGCTCGGCGTAATGGTGCTGCTCACCGTTCCGGCGCTGATTCGCGGCAAGCTTTCCCGCTGGCAGGGCGTGATTATGCTCGGCCTTTACGCCGCCTTCTGCGTGGTGCAGTTCTGTTTCTGATAAAAGTTTGCGTAATTACGATAAATAATAGTATACAATTTTCTCGCAGTAGGGTATACTGTCGTTGAAAAGGCATTATAGGAGGATCGTGTATGATCTCACAAAAGCAATATTGTAACGAAGAAGTCAGCCGCAAAATCGACGAGCTGCTGAGCCAAATGACGGTCGATGAAAAAATCGGTCAGCTGCATCAGTTGGGCCCGTCGCCCGTCGGCGGCTTTGAAATTTCACTTGATGAATTAAAAAAGATGCTCGACGCCGGCGCCATCACGCAAAAGGAGTATGAGCAATCGGCGCGCGGATTCAAGGTGGACGAGCGTGAGGACGAGGTGCGTGCAGGTACCATCGGTTCGTTCCTCGGTCTTTACGGTGCCGAAAAGTGCAACCGTATGCAAAAGGTCGCCGTTGAAGAATCCCGCCTCGGCATTCCGCTGTTACTTGGGTTTGACGTTATTCACGGTCTGCGCACCGTGTTCCCCATCCCGCTGGCGGAGTCCTGCTCGTGGGATATGGAAATGGCCGAAAAAACGGCCGCCGTTGCGGCAAAGGAATCGGCCGCCGTGGGTCTTAACTGGACCTTTGCGCCGATGGTCGATATCGCCCGTGACGCCCGTTGGGGACGCATCGCCGAAGGTGCAGGCGAGGATACATACCTCGGCAGTCGCTTTGCCGAAGCCCGTGTCAAAGGTTTTCAGGGTGAAAGCCTTGCCGACCCCGAAAACATTGCCGCCTGTGCCAAGCATTTCGTCGCCTACGGTGCGGCGATCGGCGGCAGGGATTACAACACGGTCGATATGAGCCTGCAAACGCTGTACGAAACCTATTTGCCGCCCTTTAAGGCCGCTACCGATGCCGGTGTTGCCACCTTTATGGGCGCTTTCAACGATTTGAACGGTGTGCCGTGCAGTACCAACCCGTTTTTGTATAAAACCATCCTGCGAAAGGATTGGGGCTTTAACGGAATGGTCGTCAGCGATTCTATGGCGCTGCAAAACTGTCTGGATCACGCAACGGTCGCCGACCGTGCCGACGTTGCCCGTCAGGCTTTGCAGGCGGGTATGGATATGGATATGCACTCGACCTGCTACCACGATTTCCTGAAAGAACTGTTGGAAAACGGGCAGATTTCGATGGAGGATATCGACACCGCCGTTACAAATGTTCTGCGCATTAAGTTTGCGCTTGGTTTGTTTGAAAACCCCTATACCGATGAATTTTTGGCCGATAAGGTCATCTTGTGTGACGAGCACCGTGCCCTTGCACGTGAAAGCGCCAAAAAGTCTATCGTTTTGCTGAAAAATAACGGTGTTTTGCCGCTGAAAAAGGACGTTAAAATTGCGGTCGTCGGTGCTTTGGCCGATAACGCCGAGGAAATGCTCGGTACTTGGGAAGGCATCGGCCGTGGGGAAGACTGTATCAGCGTTACGGCAGGTCTGCAAAACGCCGGCGTGCAGTTTAAGTTTGCACCTTGTTGTTCACTCGACGGCGCTTTCGACGAAGCCGAGCTTTCCGCTACGATCAAGGATGCCGATATCGTGATCGCCTGCGTGGGCGAATCGAAGGAGGACAGCGGCGAGGCTTCGGCTCGGTGCGATATCACCCTGCCCGGCCGTCAGGATGAAATGCTGGCCGCCATTCGTGCGCAGGGTAAAAAACTGGTCACCGTGCTGTTTAACGGTCGTCCGCTTGCCATTCCCGAAGCGGTGGAAAATTCCGACGCCGTTGTCGAAGCGTGGCATTTGGGGGTCGAGGCCGGTAACGCCGTTTGTGACGTACTGTTCGGCGATTATAACCCCAGCGCCCGCCTGACCACCACCTTCCCGAACCATTCCGGCGAATGCCCGACCTATTACAACCACCTGCCCACCGGTAAACCGGCGGCTGAAATGAAGTATACCAGTAAGTATATCGACGCGCCGCTTGTCCCGTTGTTCCCGTTCGGCTACGGATTGAGCTATACCGAATACGCCTATTCGGGTCTTTCGGCCAACGTGACTGAAAACGGAATCGACGTTACGGTCACGGTCAAGAACGTCGGCGCTGTCGACGGCGAAGAAACCGTGCAGGTCTACGTTCACGACGTGCTGGCCTCCCGCTCCCGCCCCGTGCGTGAGTTAAAGGCATTCGGCAAGGTCTTTTTGAAGGCGGGCGAGGAAAAGCAGATCACGCTTTCGGTCGCACGAAAAGATCTTGAATTTTACGATATGCAGCTGAACCGCATTTTTGAGGCGGGCGATTTTGAAATTTTTGTCGGTCATGACGGCACCGCCCCGCTTTCGGGCGAGGTCGCGGTGGAATAAGGAGGCACTTTTATGAAATTGGAAGATTATATCTATCTTGACGAGCAGGAAAAACCGCTCGATCATCCGGTGACCGACGGCGGTTATTGCGGCATTTTGCAAAAGGTTGCCGTCATCGGTGACAGCCTTTCTTCGGGCGAGTTTGAATCCTGTGACGAGCAGGGTAACCCCGGTTATCACGATATGTTCGAGTATTCGTGGGGACAGTTCTTGGCAAGAATGGCGGGCATTACGGTTTACAACTTTACCCGCGGCGGTATGACGGCCAAGGAATACTGCGAAAGCTTCGCCGAACAGAACGGCTTTTGGGATCCCGAAAAGAAGTGCAAGGCGTACATCATTGCGCTCGGTGTCAACGACATCATCAACCAAAAGCAGGAAATCGGTTCGACCGACGATATCTGCGTAGAGGATTACACCAAATGCAAGCCGACCTTTATGGGTTACTACGGGCAGATCATTCTGCGTATGAAGAAAATTGCCCCCCACGCAAAGTTTTTCCTCGTTACCGTACCGCGTGAAAGCGATCCGGTCCCCACGTCGGGACCCGAGTACGAAATTGCCTGCGCTATAAACGAACTGGCAAACTTTTTCGACCGCACCTACGTCATCGACCTGTTCCGTTACGCCGTGGCTTATGACAAGGATTTCAAGGCCCGATTCTTTATGTCGGGTCACATGGACGCCGTCGGCTATCAGCTGACCGCCCGAATGATCGCTTCGTATATCGACTACATCATCCGCCACAATCCGGATGATTTCAAGACCGTCGGCTTTATCAACACCGATGCGTATAATGTCGGTTATCAGCCGTAAAAGTTTATAATGAAAGATGAACCCCCGACAGTTTTTGGACTGTCGGGGGTTGTTGTCAGTGAAAAAAGCAGGAAATTTCGGAAAGTCTTGATTATGAGTTTCTATACTGATATAATGTTTTGAAAAGGCAACCGTGTGTAAAATACGGGGAGGGGAAACGTTATGGCCACAAAGCAAAGATCGCCCATGATTGAAAGAGCGATCCTTTTTTCGGAAAAAATAGAAAACCTGTTCGGGGTTAGGGTCATTCGTGACGGTCTTGTCACCATGATCCCCATTTTGATGATCGGTGCATTTGCATTGGTTTTGCAGTCTTTCCCCGTCGAAGCATATCAGGAATTCATCAACAGCTTTGCCCACGGATTTTTGTACGACGTATTCCATATGATTTATCAGGCGACCTTCGGTGTTTTGTCTTTCTATATGGCGCTTAGCTTCAGCATCAGCTTTTTCTCGCTGAAATCCCCCGATAAACCGATAAATATGTGGGGCGTCGGCTCGGTGCTGGCAAGTTATATGATAATGATCGGCGTGTGGAGTAAAGATTTTTCCGTTTCGGATCTCGGCGCCACATCGGCATTCCTTGCAATATTGACCTCCATTATAAGCTCACACATTTTTTATGCCGTTTCCCAAAAGGTCAGTAATTACGGCATATATATTCACGGGGCCGATTCAAGACTGGGCAGTACGATCGATGCGCTTCTTCCGTCTGCGGTGACGGTAATCATTGCGGCGCTGATTTCGTTCCTCGTTACCCTTTCGGGTCAACCCACCGTACACGATCTGATAACAAGCTTTTTTGTGTCGGCGTTTGCCCTTATCAACAATCTGTTTGTCAAGGGCCTTTTGTTTATTTTTGCCTCCAGTTTTCTTTGGCTTTTCGGTATTCACGGCAGTGATATTTTGCAGGGTGTTTCCGATAGCGTGTTTGCACCTTTGATAGATGCAAACCTCCTTGCCAAGGCAACCGGCGCAGTACCCAAGGAAATTCTTTGTAAGCCGTTTTTCGACTGCTTTATTTTAATGGGCGGCTGCGGAAGCAGTATTTGTCTGTTTCTTGCAATCATTCTCTTTTCCAAAAACAAGGGGATGAGAACGATTGCCAAAACTGCCGGCTTTCCGCTGCTGTTTAATATTAACGAATTGCTTGTATTCGGTCTTCCCATCGTGTTCAATCCCGTAATGGTCATTCCGTTCCTTTTGGTGCCGGTCACTCAATATTTGGTTTCGTATTTCGCCATTGCGGTAGGTTTAGTACCGAAGATCGTTTCGGTCGTCGAATGGACTACACCCGTGTTTATCAGCGGATATTCAGCCACGGGATCGGTTGCGGGAAGCATTCTTCAGCTTGTAAATATTTTAATCGGCGTTGCAATATACGTGCCGTTTGTCAAGCTTATGGGAAGCGTAAAAGACGTGCGCGAAGAACAAAACCGTGAGTCGTTCGTCAAGTGGTTCAAGCAGGTTGAGGGAAGCCTTCCGCCGTCAGGTCTTACGGGGCTTAGCGGCATTTACGGTGACGTTGCAAAGCGTATGGCTTTGGAGCTTAAAGATGCTGTCAGAGAAGAAAAATTCAAGCTTTATTATCAGCCGCAATATGATTACGACGGAAATTGCATTGGCGTTGAGGCACTTCTCAGATGGCCGGTTCTAAATTGGCTCAGCGTGTATCCGCCGATTTTAATTCAGCTTGCGCGAGAGCAGGGAATCCTGCTTGATATGGAAAAGCGTATCTTAAAAAGGGCAATTTCTCAAAGAGAGCAGGTTTATAAACGGTTCGGTCGCGGCATAAAAATCTCCGTAAACGTAACGGGAAGCACGCTGGCGGAAAAATCTTACTGGGAGTTTTTGAAAGCACAAGGGGCGGAAAATCCCTTTGACGAAGGCTTCCTCTGCATTGAGGTCACCGAGCAGGATGCCGTCGTTTTCAGCGAAGAAATCATTTCGAAATTCAAAGAATGCAAGGAACTGGGCATCAAGTTTGCGATTGATGATTTCTCTGCGGGACAGACCTCCATCGAATACCTGAAGAACGGTATTTTCGACCTTCTTAAGATCGACGGCTCTTTGGTCGTCGGCGTTACGGATAACACAAGATGCAGAAATATCATATCTTCGCTTGTGGCGCTGTCAAATTCGTTAAGCATTGATTGCGTGGCGGAATACGTTGAAAGTGAGGACATCCGTCAAACGCTTCATACAATCGGCTGCAATCAGTACCAAGGTTTTCTCTACTCTGCGGCAGTGCCGTTAGAGGATTAAAATGAATAGGTGTCGATTTTGAATCCCGCACTTCGGGAACGAAAAATCGGCGCCTTTTTCATTTTCGACCGAAGATTTTGCCTGCGTAAGCAATTCTTTACAAAACTTTAGATTTGTGTTAAAATTGGTATAACAACTTTTAGGAGGACGTTTCATGAAAAAGCTATTTGCCATTTTGTTAAGCGTGTGCCTTGTTTTTGGTTGCTTCCCGCTGATTGTGTCAGCGGCAGAGGGCGACACCGTTGTTATTTCCTCGCAGGAGGACGTTGAAAACAACGGTACCGTTATTTCCATGAACGGAAATAATTATTATCAAATTGAAGGGAACGTACTGTTTTCGGGTGCCGATAATATCTGCATTGACGCAAACATTTACGTTACCGGCGAAACCGTAACCGTTGACACGGACGTTACGGTAGAACTGTACGGTGAATTGCGAAATGAGATTATGTGGTCGCAGTTGACCGTAAACGGTTGTTTGCAATCCCACGGCGCAATAGATTGGAATATGTGGCGCGTCGAAGGGGCAGGCTCTGTGTTTGAGGCGCGCAATATCACCGACCTTGCATATTTGGTCGGTGAAACGTATGTGGGCCGATTCAAGGTTGACTTGGATACAGACTGTGCTTCTTATTTCCCGGATGAAGAATGGATCCGTCCGATGTTGGCGGATATGTCCGAACGCGAACCGTATTTTTACAGTGGGCTTTGTATGTGCCTGCAATACGGTTTGTTTGACGGCTTGAATACGCGGGAAAGATTGCCGTTTGATACGGTATCGCTCGATGAAATAAAGGACTTTTTCAACCGCCTTGCCACATTGCTCGCAGGGGGCGACAAAGATGCGTTGGCTAAAATGACCGCTTCGGTTGCGGGAATGCCAAGCGGCACCGTGTGGTTCCCCATTACCGTTCATCAGGAAGAGGATATGTACTGGACGGAAAGCGCTTGGAACAATTACGTTGAAGACTTTAAGCGCACGGTACCCCGCGTATCGTGTGACCGCACCGAAATTCAAATCAGCTTTGAAGAGCACAACGGCGATATGCTGTTAGTAACCGATTTGTCTGACGGAAACTGCATTGAAGGCCTTGTCTTTGCCAATCCCGTAACCGTTCGCATCGTCGGCGACGTTCCGGATTTTGTTTGCAATTCGCTGGACTTCTTAAATTGCCGTTTCGAAAACGGAATCACGGCGGTCTGCCATCCAAACGCCGAATTAACGTTCCGCTTTAACAGCTGCGAATACGGAGAAAATGCCGTGTTTACGTTGGCGAAAGATCCGCAGGCACAAGTTGTCGGTTATGTCGATCGCTCGGTTGCCGTAGAATCCTTTAACGGTCCTATGCCGAAGCTTGCTTCGGAAGTGCCGTTTGCAGCCCGCAGTCAAGTCGGCGGCATTACCTTCGGCGGCATTACCGCAGTCAGCATCAATCAGTGGGAAGAGGAAATGAACCTTCGGTATGATTTCCGCTGTCCTGCCGACCACGATGATTTTGACTGGTACCGCAACGACCACACCGAATGCGGGATCGACGTCGAAAGAGTGCTGTGCTTCAATTCGGACAGAAGGTATTACGATTACGCCGTAAGTGGTGCGTGGAACGGCATTGCCGACCGTGTTGAAACTTTCGGCTGTGTTCACTTCACCGAAGGCGGCGTGTTCGGCAAAAATCTGGCGGTTTATCTGTACGGTGCCAATAATTTCTGGAATGAAGAGCACGGCCGTTGGGAAACGCGTGCCATTTCGGTTGATCTGAACGGAAATTATGCCGTTCTTGAAGATTCCTGCGATACCGAAATCAACAGTACGGATTCTGTTGTGGAAGTGCGTAATAATTGGGCAAACGTTTCTGTCAACGGCGTTTCCAAGCCGCACATTTTCGGAAACGGAAGCGGCATTTTTATCGGAACGGCAGTTATGCCGCAAAACATTTCCGTTTTTGACGATGGGGAAGAGCTTTATCCCGATGAGTTCGAGGCGCTGCTTGTGAATGAGGAGGGCGAAGCCCCCACGGCAGAAAAACCGGCAACCAAGGTACATATCTTTACCCGTACACCGAATCACAACTGGAATCCCGGCTCGATCCGTTTGTCCTTTAGCCTCGGGGATACCACTTGTATCTACGATCCCGTCTACTATAAACAGTATACTTACGGACAATTTGCCGAAAATATTACCCGCCGGAGCGGTTATCCGGTGGATATTTCGGCCTATAATTTCGGCGACGAAATTATCCTCGGGGATGCGATGGATATTCTGTGCCAGCTCTGGTCGAACTTTGATGCGCCCGAACGTTTCCCCGGTAGTGATATTCGTCCCGAATGGTATACGGACGATTTTGAGGTCCTTGACGAATGGACGGCTACGCAAATGATCATGCGCACGCTCGGTGCGATGGGTATGAACGCTGTCGATGTTCATAACATGGAAGAATTGGTATCTGCGCTGAATGACCGGTGGCCGGTCATCAACGTCGTGTCGGATTTTACTCTTGTCGAGATGGCATACAGTTACATGGATTTGCGAATTGAAGAAGGCGTTTCCCTGCACGTAAAACCGGGTGTGACGCTTACCGTCGGGGAATATGATCACACCGTTTCATTGCAGGTAGAATCCACGGCTGAAATCGTCATTGATATTGATGAAAACGATCCCGACCGTCACGGTAAAATCAGGGTGATTGATGACAGTGAAATTCGGGTCTACGGTAATTTGAACGTGAACGGCCTGCCGCAGGAAAGCTGGCTTACCTGCGATTGGGATTATGCGGTGGTTTATTATCCGCGTTTGGGTCATGCCGCCGCTCAAATCTACGAAATGCTTACCGCATCTACCGAAAACCACGCCGCACTGATTCCCGAATTGACAAAGGAAGAAATTGCTGAGCATATCGGTGAGTTTGATTGGCCGAATGCCGATGACGAGGGTGTCTGCAAGGGTATGGCGTTCTTGGTAAAATATCTGGATTTACAGCCCGAATTTGATGAATACGCCGAACAAAACCGCTGGCCTACCTGGAATTTGGTCACCTACGGTGAATTGCACGACACGCTGGCAGTCCTTTGGCATAAGCTGGCCGAAATCGACGGCCAAGACAAGGGCGATCTGCCCGATTGGGTTCGCGTTCCGTGGGATGTGTACGAGAACAACTATATCTCATACGGAGAATTGGGCCTTGTACTCGGTCGCTTTGTCGATGCTTATATCGGCAATTACCATACCGTTCGATTCGTCGATTATGACGGTACCGAATTAAGCGTTCAGCAAATCGTACCGGGCTTTATGGATGTTTACGAGCCGGACGTTCCCCTGCGCTACGGCTATGAATTTTACGGTTGGGATATTCCGTTCGATTCGATCTCGGAGGATACCACCGTTACGGCACAGTATATTCGTTGTTCGCCGATGCAGTTGGAGGAGTTCGACTATCGTATTGAAAACGACGGAATTGTGATTACCGGCCTTAGGGGTTACTACTGGCAGGTGATCATTAACGGTTACTATTCCGTAAACGGCAAAAAAATGCCGGTCATCGGAATTGATGAATGTGCATTCGACAGTAACTGGGGCTTGCGGTACGTTTCCATTCCGGAAACCGTTACAAGCATTGGGGACTATGCGTTTTATAACTGTACGTCGCTTGAAAAAGCGGTCGTGTACAATCCGAACGTTGCACTCGGCGAAGGCGTTTTCGGGTACTACTATATCACGAAAAAGCAGGACGGCATCAACCCCGATTTTATTGTTGCGGGTTATGAAGGCAGTACCGCTCAAAAATACGCCAATGCAACCGGCCTTGTGTTCGAGTCCCTCAATCCGTCTTCCACGGCAGGAGATATCAACGCCGACGGTCGGTTAGACAGTACCGACGTTGTACTTCTAAAGCAGGCTGTTTTGGGTGCTTCGGTCACCGCCGCCTGTGACGTCAACGGCGACGGAACGGTCGACGTGCGCGATCTTGTTTGCCTGAAAAAGCTTTTGGCAGAATGATGCGGATATACGAAATATTCGTCGTTTGCGTTTATTCGGTTTGATTTTTGCATTTTCATACAAAACAAACAGCGGTATATAGTCTTTCGGACTATATACCGCTGTTTTTTAACAATACTTTTACGCCGCCTTCTTACAGCAGGCTTCCGTATGTTTCGTCATTTACAGCTTCCAGCCATTCGTTCGAGCCGTTTTCGCCCGGCACCTCAATGGCAAGATGTGAAAACCAACAATCCGGCGCGGCACCGTGCCAGTGCTTTACGCCCGCCGGAATGTTAATGCAGTCGCCGGGTTTCATTTCGACAGCTTCTTTGCCCTCTTCTTGGTAATAGCCTCTTCCTGCTACGCAGACAAGAATTTGTCCGCCACCTTTATCTGCGTGGTGGATGTGCCAGTTGTTTCTGCAACCCGGCTCAAACGTCACGTTGAAAATCCCGACTTGATCGGTCGA
The DNA here is from genome assembly GCA_024404235.1 of Clostridia bacterium. Taxonomy (GTDB): domain Bacteria; phylum Bacillota; class Clostridia; order Oscillospirales; family Acutalibacteraceae; genus UBA737. The sequence goes on from JAKSQF010000003.1 coordinate 16,658, forward strand.
TATGGGGGCAAGAAAACTTCTTCCGCTGAAATACACGGCATACGCATCGTTCGGCGCGCCGATTGGGAATACCATTTCTTTTGCGTGTGCGCGCATGGCCGCATCCTCATACGGCAGGTCGCCTTCGCTTACTTCCCATACTTCTTTTGCAAGGTTAAACACTGCCCAACCTTTCGGCCAGCCTGCATAAAAGGCGGTGTGGGCAATGATCGCGGCAATTTCCTTTTGCGATACACCGTGCGCCTTGGCATTCTGCAAATGGTACTTTAGCGAAGAATCCGTAATACCGGATGACATAAGCGCCACTACGGTAATGATACTTCTTGTCTTTACGTCGATATCCTGATTGTTCCAGTTTTCTCCGAAAAGGATATCGTCATTAAAATGCGCAAATTCCGGCGAAAATTCCCCTAAGGCATTTCGGCCTGCGGTCTGTACTATTTTTTTCATAACCGTAAACTTCCTTTCTGAACGACGTTTCAAGTCCGGCAATTAACCGAATATCCGCTTTGCCTCTTGGGCAGAAAGAGTACCGTTTACAAGCTTTCCTTCCACGATTTCAGCTCCCGGTGCGGAAGGTGCAAGCTCACTTACCGTCTTCCCGAAGGCGCTTCCGCCCGACGTTGCAAAAAGGATGATTTTTTTACCGGAAAAATCATAGCTTTCAAGAAAAGTGTTGATAATAGTCGGCGCTACATACCACCAAATCGGGAATCCCAAAACGATGCGGTCATAATTTTCGATGTGCGCATCCTTATCGGCTAATTGCGGACGAAACGTTTTATCGTTCATTTCCACACTGCTGCGGGATTTTTTGTTCATCCAGTTTAAATCTTCTTTTGTATAAAGCGTTTCGGGGACGATTTCATAAAGATCGGCGCCAAGTCCTTCGGCGATCGCTTCCGCTTTTTTCTTTGTATTTCCGCTTGCGCTGAAATATGCCACTAACGTTTTTTCCATGGCTGATACCTCCAACAAAGAATGTGCAGGGCAAACGCCTGCACAATTATTATAATCCTATTTTGCCGCAATGTCTAATACTTATATATTATTGATTGTTATGCCTGTTGGGCATAGTTCCCGCCGGTGTTATCGCAAAATTTCGTGCAGAACGAACGCAGATTTAACGCTCAAATAAAATAATGGCACGAACCGTAATGGTGAAGCAGGCCATAAATGAAAAATCCCCGAAGCGAGTAAAAAATACGCTTCGGGGAGGATTATTTATTGCGGTATTATGTTGATAACAAAGTTTTCTTTTTCGTTATCCCAATGCCACCATGCTGAAAACAAGGGCGAACAAAGCAACGGTTTCGCAAAGACCGACAACGGTGATGTACTGCGAAAAGCCCTTGCCCGTTTCAGCCAAAGCGTCGGCACCGGCGGCACCGGCCTTGCCCTGTGCGATTGCGGAAAACGCCATTGCCAAACCGGAAGCAATGCCAAGACCCAGCAAAAATGCCGGATCGGCAGAGGAGGCCTTCATCTGCTGCATCAAAAGGAAGCCGTAAATGGTCTGCGTTAAGGGTGCGCCGGCGAAAACGGTAAGGATGAACGGGGCGGCTTTATTGACCGAATAGCACTTTTGCCATGCGCCGATCGAAGCCTGACCGGCCGTACCGATACCGATGGCCGAACCGATTGCGGCAATACCCATAACCAATGCTGTACCTAATAATCCGAAATTCATAACAATTCTCCTTAAGTGTTTATTTTTTCCTCGAAAGGTTTAAATTTGTATCCGCTCCAGGACATTCCCAAGTGGGACGAGAATTCCAACGTATTGAGTCGAATGCCGTGGACGATGACCGAAAGTATATTTAAGATCATATTCAATCCGTGTCCGAATACCAGCAGTACAATGGCCAAAATCGCAAACATAAAATGGCCAAGTAGCGGACCTGCCAAGCCGTTAACAGTTGCCGAAATCGCGGCACCTGCAAGGCCAACCGCCCAAAGACGGATGTAGGAAACGATATCGCTGAACAGGTTGAATATGCCAAGCAGCACCGAAACGATGTTGGTCAGGCTTGAAAGAACGGATTTGACCACACTGCCTTCATAGTTCGCAAAGATAAAGCTTGCAATAAAGCCGACGGCTACAAAGACAATGGCGCAAGTCCCGACGGGAATACCGCCGATGACCAACCCAAAACTGAAAACTTCACTGCTGACAACGAAGCTCAGCACCAGATAGAACATACCGACAAGCTCGATCGCAGAACCGATATCGCCGATGATCTTCAGGGATTTTCGGTTACGGATTGCACATTTAACGTGTGCAACGGTCAACTGGATAAGCGCTAATACAAAGCATAGGATCTGCAAGTTTTGTGCAGTCGTAAGTCCTGCTTTGCCGTTCGTCCAAAACGGGTACCATATTTTGTCGCCGTATACGTTTGAAATAACGGGTACCGACAAACTTTTCAGCCAAGCGGGTAACTGCTGCGGCGTAAGGCCAAACCAAGTGCAGGTCAGCGTGCCCCACACAACGGTGGAAAGGCCGAACAGCCCGATCAGTAAAAATGCAGGGGAGACCTTCTTTTTGGCCGTCAGCGATTTGATGATCGGAATACCTGCCACGGCACAGATCAGTAAGCCGTAGCCACCGTCACCGAAAATGATGCCGAAGAAGATGAGGATAAAGGCCAAAAACCAGCCGGAAATATCATACTCGAAATATCCGGGTACGGTGCCTAAGAAGTCGGTCAACGGATAAATCAGGCTGACAAACTTGTTGTTTTTCAGCTTGGTGGGGATGTTGTCCTCCTCGGTCGGATCTTCTGCGACCAGTCCCCACGCATTTTCTTCGGCGGCCTTTTTCAGCTTTTCAAGGTTTTCAGCCTCGATATAGCCGGAAAAATGCGCAATGCCGACGTTCTTGCGGCTCTCGGTCGACAGATCTTCGTCCGTCATACCCGTTGCATAGGTTTCAAATTCAATTTCCTTTTCGGTCAGCTTGATGGCGTGCTTCAAGCTGTCGATATAACTGCCGTACGCCGCAACCGTTTCATCAACGGCATCGGTGCGGGCGGTCAATTCGGCAATTCGCTTGGTTATCTCGTCGCCGGAAAGCTTCGGTAACGCAAAGCGGTATTGCTCTAACGGGGCAAGAACACTCTCGTCGTACTCCTTGCCCGATTGAACCGTCATAAAACGAACGGCCGTTTTGGTGGTGCCCACCCGAACGGTTTTAATGCTTTCGTCCAACAGTCCGTATTCGGCTTTCGGCATCTCGTAAAGGGAAATTTCATACCCCTTCGATTTCAGGGTCTTAAGGCTGCGGGGGTCTATATCGCCCCAACCCTTTAAGCGGTCAAGCTCTGCGTTCAGTTGGATCTTTTCGGCTTGGTAGCGCTTTTTCTCCTCATCCAGTGCCGAAATTTTGTCGGCGATGGACAGTGCCTCCTTCACGCTTACGCTTATCTGCTCTTTGCCCTTTGCTTTGCCGATGGTAAACACGGTGCGCTCCAGCAGAGCGACCCGTTCCTGCAAGGCATTCAGCCGTTCGCCGGAGCCTTCGGTTATTTCAATGTGGACGATCCCCAATTTGCGCAGTTTTTTCAGGACTTCTTCCTTTTGACTGTTTCGGATAATCAGGGATACTTTTTTCATTGGCACGATCATAATGAATAAACCTCCTTCTCGGAAGCCGCCGCATTACGAAGGGCTAACTTGCGTTTTGATATTTTGGAACGCACAACGGCACTGACCTGCTGGTCGGCCATATAAATGGATATTTTTTTGATATTTGCCTGCGTTTCGGGGATTTTGACCTTTTCAAACAGGTTGACTCTTTGCGCGGTCGCCTTCAGTTCGATTTCCAACAACCGCACCTGCTCCTCCACCACTTCGGCCGCCAAATCAAGGGAAATCGCCTTTTCCATGTGGTTTGCGGCAATATCCACCCAAAGCGGTGTTTCATAAAAGTCGTAATCGCCCCGTGCGAAATCCGCACCCTCAAAGGTGGGAATATCCACGCCTGCAATATTTCCTTTTCCTTTGCGAATATTGCTGACGGTTATAATCCCCTCGGGGAAGGCTTCCGTTTCACTGAAAACGGCGATCCATTCCCGAAAACCGAATTCAAGGTTTTTCCGTTCTTCCCGTACGGCCTTGGCCTTGGCCTCGATGGTACGAATCTCCGATTGGAGCTGTTGTTTTTTCAGCGTCAGAGTAGGCAAATATCTGCGGTACATTTTAAGGGCATCCTTTTGTACCTTCAACTCGTTTTTGGTAAGTTTGATTTTTGCCAAAGCTTCAGTCCTCCTTAACCCTCGGGCCAGAATTCGTCCGTCAGGTTTGACTTAATGCCGGTTTCATCCTTTTCAAAGCAATCGGCCAAAATCTTCCAACCCAAATCAAGAGCCTCTTCCAAAGAAAGATTGACCGAAAGCGACATCATACGGGTTTCAAAAAGATTGCCGTATTTCAACAGCTTTTCGTCCCAACGGCTCATCGAAAAGCCCATGTTCTTCTTTTCAAGCGTTTCCTTGTAGGAAGAATACAAACGGATCATGGCATCCATCAACGCACGGTGATCCTTTCGGGTCTTGCCGTTGACGTTTTGCTTCAATCGGGAAAGGGAGCCGAACGGCTCAATGCGTCCGCCCTTCAGATAATACTGACCCTCGGTGATGTAGCCGGTGTTGTCGGGTACGGGGTGAGTCACGTCGTCGCCGGGCATCGTGGTGACCGCCAAAACGGTGACCGAGCCGGAGTCGGCAAAGTCGACGGCCTTTTCATAACGGGCGGCAAGCTGAGAATAAAGATCGCCGGGGTACCCGCGGTTGGATGGTACCTGCTCCTGCGTAATGGCAATTTCCTTCATGGCGTCGGCATAGTTGGTCATATCGGTAAGCAGTACCAATACGTCCTTGTTCTGCAAAGCAAACTGCTCGGCAATCGCCAGCACCATATCGGGGATCATCATACATTCAACGGTCGGGTCGGAAGCGGTATGAATAAACATAACGGTCTTGCTTAACGCACCGCCCTTGGAAAGCGCATCCTTAAAATAAAGGAAGTCGTCGTACTTAAGACCCATGCCGCCCAACACGATGACGTCGGCCTCGGCCTGCATGGCAATGCGGGCAAGCAACTGGTTGTACGGCTCGCCGGAAATCGAGAAGATCGGCAGCTTTTGTGAAACGACCAGTGTGTTGAACATATCGATCATGGGGATGTTGGTACGTAACATTCGATTGGCAAGAATACGCTTGGTCGGGTTGACCGAAGGACCGCCGATCGGCTTCAAATTCTCGGTCAGTGCCGGACCCTTGTCACGCGGCTCGCCCGAGCCGTTAAAGATGCGTCCCAGCAAATCGTCGCTGAAGGATACACGCATTTCGTGACCGAGGAAGCGTACCTCGTCCCCGGTAGAAACGCCCTGACCGCCTGCGAAGACCTGCAAAGATACAATATCGCCTTCGATCTTGTTGACCTGTGCCAAGGATTTACCGAAACGGGTGTTGATCTGTGCCAACTCCTTATACTTGACCCCGCTTGCACGAACGGTAATAACGTTACCGGTAATGGATTCGATTCGGTTATATACTTTATTCACACTCATTCACCGCCCTTTAACAGTTTTTCGGCCTGGGCGGATAATTTGCCCTCGCCGTGAAGATACAGCTCGTCAATGTCGGATTCCGCCTTTTTGAAATCAGCGCTTTCAAATTCGGCATAGTTCCAGTCGATGAATTTTTGACGCATCCGGTTAAAGAAGCCGCGGGCATCGTCCTTGCTTGCAAGGTTGTAGTTACTGCCCAACACGTGTACCAGCTTGTCGGTAACGTAGCGCTGACGTTCTTTCGAACAGTTGGCTTCCACTAAATCAAAGGAGTTCTGCTGCAGATAAACCGCATCCAGCATTTCGGATTTTAAGTAGGTGATGTAATCAAGCAGGGTGGTACCCTCTTCGCCGATGACCTTCATCATCGAGCCGATCTCATCACCCTGATGCAAAATGCCCTTGCAGAAATCCAGCTTTTCGTTATCAATAACACTGGTGTATTTCGACCAGGAAATCAGCGGGTCAATGGCGGGATATTTACGTGCATCCGAACGCTCGCGGGAAAGACCGTGGAATGCGCCGACGACCTTTAAGGTGGCCTGCGTTACGGGTTCTTCAAAGTTACCGCCGGCAGGGGATACGGTACCGCCGATGGTGACCGAACCGGTACTGCCGTCCGGCAGGCGAACGTAACCCGCACGCTCGTAAAATGCCGCAATGTAGGATTCAAGATATGCCGGGAAAGCCTCTTCGCCGGGGATTTCTTCCAGTCGGCCGGACATTTCACGAAGCGCCTGCGCCCAACGGGAGGTGGAGTCGGCCAGCAACAGAACGTGCAGACCCATTTGACGGTAATATTCTGCCAACGTTACCGAGGTATAAACCGAGGCTTCACGGGAAGCAACCGGCATTGAGGAAGTATTACAAATAATAATGGTACGCTCCATCAACGAACGACCGGTTTTGGGGTCGATCAGCTCGGGGAATTCGGTCAGCGTTTCGACGACTTCGCCGGCACGCTCGCCGCAGGCGGCAATAATAACGATATCCACGTCTGCGTATTTGGAGGTGGTGTGCTGTAAAACGGTTTTGCCTGCACCGAACGGTCCGGGAGTGCAGTAGGTACCGCCCTTTGCTACGGGGAAGAAGGAGTCGATCAGACGCACCTTGGTTTCCATCGTTTCCACCGGTGCCAAACGCTCGCTGTAACATTTAACGGCGCGTTTTACCGGCCATTTGAATGACATCGAAACGGGAATTTCGCGTCCGCGTTCGTCGGTAATAACGGCAACCGTTTCTTTTACGGTATATTCGCCCTTTTCGACAATGGATTTTACGGTATAACTGCCAAGCAGATTAAAGGGAACGAAAATTTTATGGGTGAACGGGCCTTCGGGTACCGTGCCGATGTATTCACCTGCACGCACCGTGTCGCCCACCTTTGCGGTCGGGGTAAATTCCCATTTCTTTTCGGTGTTCAGTCCGTCGGCGTAAATGCCTCTTTCCAAAAACCAACCGGCCTGCTCGGCTAAAATCGGCAGCGGGTTTTGAAGTCCGTCGTAAACCTGACCCAACAATCCGGGGCCGAGATCCGCCGAAAGCATATCGCCCGTAAATTCAACCGGATCGCCGCACTTGATGCCGTCGGTCATTTCGTAGACCTGCACCTGTGCGATGTCGCCCCGAATACGGATAACTTCGCTTTTCAGCGCGGTTTCTCCCGCATAAACGTAGCAAATTTCGTTCATCGAAACGTTGCCTTCAAACTGTACCGACACCAAGTTACCGTTGATGCTTACTACCTTTCCTTTGTTATCGGTCATTGTTTTGCCTCCAATCTTTCTCCGCTTAAAATGGCGTTGTAAATGCTTTTGTAAGCCTTTTCTCCGGCGGCGGTATCAAACTGCCTTAACCGAAGAAGCAATTTCAGTTTAAGCGCATAATAAAAGATAAAATCTTCCGAAAAATTATCCGTGGGGCGCAGGGCCTCCAGGGTTTCCAAGCGGCATCGGTTCAAATAAACCTCCGCTTCCATGGGGTTTTCAATTTCAACAGCCGCATTCGCCGTTTTGACGTAATCCATCGAAAAAACTTTATTTTCGGTGTCAAACGGTTTTTTCAGTTTTTCCGCCCGTGCTTTACCAAGGGCCAAACGCAAATTTCGCTCGCTTTCGCACCAAGTGTCGATCAAAGCCGAGCCCGAGCTTTCACCGACTCTCGGCGGGGAAAGCGTAAGCTTGCTCATTGCCGCCAGCGCTTTCTTTCCCAAAAAGCGGTTGCACAGCTCGGCAAAACGCTCTTCGGTAATCGGAAGCGGTGCATTTTCACCGATTCCGTCCAAAGACGGCAGCTGGGACACAAAATAATATTCAGCCATTCTTATTCAGCCTCTTTCAAAAGCTCGGTGACCTTCGGACTTAAGTAGTTTGAAAGCATATCCACGACCGCTTCTGCCGAATAATCGTAATAAGCACTGCCGTTGTTGACGGCAATACGGAAGCCGCCGTCGAAATTATCATTGGCTTTCAAAACAACGCCCTGCAGCATTTTTTCCTTTAATGCCGCCAGCAGGTTTTCCTGCAATTTGGCAAGATCCTGCGTGTTCAAAATTACCGCAATATCCTCGGCATCCGGCTGTTTTGCCCAGTTTTCAACGATGCTGACAATCAATTTGGCCAATTCATCGGACGAATATACGGCGTTAACGTTGTCCTCTACAATGGCCTTCAGCTCTCTTGCCACACTCTCACGGAAAGAGATCAGCAGATTGCGTCCTGCGTGGCGAATGGCATCCTCGCTCGATTTCGTCATACGCTCGGTTTCGGCCTTTGCGTCGGCCAAAATCTTATCCGCCTGCGCACGTGCGTCGGCAACGATCTTTTCGGCCTCGGCGTTTGCGTCGTCGATGATGGCTTTTGCCTGCGTATCGGCGGCGTCTACGCCTTCCTTTTTGATCTGGTCGATCAATTCCCCGAGTTGTATTTCCATAATCCCGTCTCCTTTAAATAATTTCCTGCAAAAAAACAAAATGAATCCGCTTTCTCTGCAGACAGCTGGATCCATAATTTTACCAAGATATTCAATTTGTCTGCATTATAGCATACTTTTTTGACTTCGTCAAGACTTTAACAAGATGAAAACGCAAAACGGCAAAACTACGCAAATTTTTTATGCTTTTTTGACAAAAAAATAAAAAAACAAATCAAAAATATAGTTTTTTCGGCATGAAAAATATTGTATACTATTAAATAGCATTATAGCATGATGGGTGTATTATTCGCCGAACTCATATTTTGGTTCGGCCATTAAGCGGCCGGCTACGTTTATAATGGAAGACGTTGTAAAAAAGGCCGCTACAAAAGCTTAATACATTTTTCACATTTTCAGGCTTGAAAAGGAGGGCGAACGGAGAAACTTTAGATCCCCCGCGCAATTTTGATTATTTTTAGAAAAGGAGATAAATCCATGAAAACCAGAAAATTATTAGCATACTTATTGGCATTCACCCTTGCATTTACCTGCTTTGTATGTGTTCCGATGGTAACGTCCGCTGCAACCGTCACGGTCAACACCGCAAGCGAATTGGCAGATGCTTTGGCAAACACAAGCTACGATCACATCATCATCGGCAGTAGCATTTCCTCGACAACAGGTCTTACGATCAATCGCAGCCTCACCCTCGAAGGTGCGGCAGGTGTTGACGGTTACCACATTGATGGTGCAAACCTTGCCATCAGCGGCGGCAACGTTGTTCTTAAGAATCTTAAACTTACCAGAAACGCCGACACCGTAACCATTAAAAACACCACCAACGTTACTATTTCCGGCGGTGAGATCTACTGCACCAATACCGGTAACGGTAACGAAGGCGCCATCTATGTAAATGCTTTGAACGGTACGGTCACCTTGACGGACGGTGTCGTTATTAAAAGTAAAAACTGGGCAGTTTATGACGATAACGGGTCCTCGAACCAATACACCGGTACCGTAAACTTTGTGGATTGCTTGGTACAGAAGGTATCCGGCAACAGCTACCAAAAAGACCTTTTGGCACAAAGAAATGCAACAACCTATAACATCGGTGGCGGCACCGACGGTCAGCAGGCTATTTTTGAACAGTCCAGCGGTAAAATATGGACGGCCGACAAAAATCACGATAAACAAAAAGCCAAAGCTGGTGAACACTTAAATATTTACGACGGTGCAGTTTTCAATCTGCCCGGTGAAGACTGGGGTTTCTATGTAAACGCCAATTCGATTGAAGTAAACGTTTACGGCGGCGAATTTAATTTCGGCGGCCAGGTGTTCTATATCAACCAAAGCTATGATGCCGTAAACATCAGCGGCGGTACCTTTAATATCAAGAGCAATGTGATTAATGTTAACGACACCAATTCGGGTGCCACCATCAGCGGCGGTACCTTCAACGGCGTCGGCAACTGCGAAAAAATTGTTATGAAGAACAACGGCGCATTGACCATTACCGGCGGTGAATTCAACAACCCGTACGGTGTTGGCGTTCTGTCTGCATCCGGCAAGGGCAACGGTGCTTTGAACGTAAGCAACGCTACCTTTGAAACGGCCGGTCCGGCAATCAGCATCAGCGGTAACATCACCGCAAACATCACCAGCGGTACCTTTACCTCCACCGGTACGGATGACCGCAACGGCACCGGCGTTATTACTGCCAAAACCGGTACTGTCACCATTTCGGGCGGCGAATTCACCCAAACCGGTGACAGCGCACACAGCGTTATCGAAGTCAATTCCGGCGCAAGCACCTGCACGTTAAAGGTTACCGACGGTACCTTCACTCACGAAAATAAGGGCGCTGTTGTTTACACCGCTCCCGATGCTTCGGCTGCAAACGTTACCGTTACCGGTGGCACGCAGAAGACCGACCTGATCATCGGTAAACAGACCAAGAACGGTTCCACCCGTCTTGTTATGAAGCTTACCGACGATGCCGAAACCATCGAAGCTTACGAAACCCTCGGCTTCAAGCTGGTTATTGACGGCGAAGAACAAATCGTTAACGTAGACTGCGTTTACGATTCCTTCTACAACGGCGGCACTTTGGTAACTGCAGAATCTTTGGGTTGCACTTATGTTGCCATCTATGAAATCGGCAGCATTTCCGAAGCCACCTCGGTTACCGCACAGGGCGTTATCAACGACACCGTTACCGGTGCTGTTAAGACCTTGAAATAAGGAGGATTCTTCCCATGAAATATGAATTGGCTGAAATGAAAATTATTTCGATGGAACAGGATATCCTGACGATTTCTCCGGCCGGCACGAATGAAGATCCCGATTGGGGCAACCTTGATTTCGGCGGCGCAAAGAATTCTCCGCTGGCAGACTTGGCAAACAACATTGCCGATA
>JAKSQF010000030.1 GCA_024404235.1 Clostridia bacterium
GACCGATGCTCTGCGAAGGGATAGCCCATTCGGTTACGGCGCGCACCGCCTGCGCCGTCAGCATTTCACGCCCAGCAGCGGCCATCACCAGCATTGCGGCGATTTCGTTTACACCGTCGTTGCCGAAGCACTCCACACCCGACTGCAATATTTCTTTATAACTGCCCGTGCCCTTGGAAACACGGTAGACGTTTTCGTCGTAAAAAATCTTTTGCACCGCATTCGGCAGATCGGTGCTGTTTTTGATGATGGAAAGCGTCACGTCCGGCTTTAAGGCCATCAGCTTACCGCCGATATCGGTGAAGGTGATGACGTTATCCGAAACCAAAAAGTCCTTATTTCCGGCGTACAGATCGTACTCCTCGAACTTGCTCATCCGATAGGGACGGTACCCGTTTTTCAAATATAATTCACGCAGGGCGAAAACGATTTTTTCGACCGGCTGTAACACGTTGATATTCATCACTTATTCTCCGTTTCTTTCAGGCGCTTTAATGCCGCTTTATAACCGTCCGATCCGTAATTGAGGCTTCGGCTGACACGGCTGATGGTTGCCGCACTTACACCGACCTTTTCGCTGATTTTCTGATAACTCTGCCCTTCATCCAGCAACATTGCCGTTTCCAGACGCTGTGCCATATCCTGAATTTCCTTAATAGTGCAAAGATCTTCGAAAAAAGCCGCACATTCCTCCGCCGACTGTATTTCGGCAATACAGCGGAACAACCGCTCGGTAGATTCGTTTTGATAATGATACATAAAATACACCTCTTTAACAATTCACTATTTTAGCACACTAAAGTGATAAAGTCAAGCGAAACGGAAAATATCGTGATATACGACGAAAAGCACCCGTTTTTTCGGGTGCTTTTGATCCATTATTTCCACGGAAACGTAACCAAACCGTAAATGTAAAGCGCTAAAATGACGATCGGTACCGCGCAAAAGAGCGGGCGCATCCAATCCTTGACCTTAATTCCCCTACCCTGATTGGCTTCGGCCTTGAAGTTTTCCCAACCCCAACCGATTTTACAGGTACAGAAAAAGACGATCACCAACGAGCCGAGCGGCAAAAGGTTGGTGGAAACGATGAAGTCCCACAAATCAAGGAATGCCGAATCGGCACCGAACGGATGGAAATTGCCGAGCGTACTGTAACCCAACGCCGTGGTAAGCGCCAAGCAGAAAATGCCGATGCCGCAGACAAGGCAACCCTTCGGGCGGCTCCACCCCGTCAGGTCACGCACCATTGCCAAGATGTTTTCGCACACGGCAAGCACCGTGGAAAGTGCCGCAAAGACCATAAACAGGAAAAATAACGTGCCAAGCCAATGACCGGCAGTACCCATTTTATTAAAGACCATTGCCATGGTGTTGAACAGCAGACCGGGGCCGTCATTCACCTTTAAACCGTTGATGGCACACGCCGGAAAAATGATTAACCCTGCCATAATGGCCACGAAGGTATCAAGCAGAATGATATTGACCGATTCCCCCATCAGCGAACGGCCTTTACCGATGTACGAGCCGAAAATAGCCATAGAGCCGATGCCGAGGCTTAACGTAAAGAAGGCCTGATTCATGGCCGCCACAATGACCTGCGGGGTGATTTTGCCGAAATCGGGCTTTAGGTAAAAGCTGTACCCTGCGCCCGCACCCGGACGGGTACCGATGTAAATGGAAAGGCCGATCATCAAAGCCAACAGAATAAGCATCATATATTTTGTGACACGTTCAAGCCCCTTTTGCAGACCGAAGCAGAGGATACCGAAGCCCAGCACAACGATGATTGCAAGATATATCACGTTGATCTGCGCATTGGTGATCATATTGACAAAAGGCGGTTGCTTATTTTCAACCACCATCAAATCCCGATAATTTCCGGTCAGGAATTTGACAAAATAATAAAGGATCCAGCCGGAAACAACCGTGTAAAACGACATCAGCGCCGTATTACCCAGCAACGCAATGCCGGAATAAGCACCCCACTTTTGACCGGGACGCTGTAACTTCTGAAACATTTTTACCGGACTTGTCTGTGCGGCACGACCCATGGCAAATTCCATTGTCATAACGGGCAAGCCCAAAAGCAGCAGACAGATCAAGTAGATGAGAACAAAACCGCCGCCACCATTCTGCCCCGCCGTGGTTGGGAACTTCCAAACGTTACCGCAACCGATGGCACAACCGGCCGACAGCAAAATAAAACCGAGCCGTGACCCGAGTCTTTCTCTTGATTCTTCCATGAAAGAATAACCTCCAAATGCGAACTGGATATATTATACATTATTTATATGAAAAAATCAAGAATAACGGTCGGGAAGCAGGCTTCCCGACCGTTTGTTAAATATACCGCTCCATTGGATAGGTCAAATATTCTATTTCATCTAATTCGCCGACGGTGACAAGTCCCGTGGGGGCGGACAGCACCGACGGAATGCGATTGACGATGGTGGCGCAGGTATGCTCGACCGTGGCCGGCTTGCCGACTGCAAAAACCGTATTCGGCTCGCCGGTGATTTTCCATTCGCACAAATCACCGTCCTGCGGGCCGTAGACCTTGCCGATGCATTGCGTTTCGATCGTGATGCCCTGAAAGGTTTCGGTGGTGACGACCGCCGCCATACCGACGCAGTTGCCCGGCTCGATCCATTCGCCGAGTGTTTCGGAATAGACCCGCTTTTCATCGAAATACGGCACGCATTTCTGCGTTTTACGACAGCCGGTAAGTCCCATTTTGGCGGCAAGTGCTTCGTTGGAATTCCAAACGTAGGACGGCTCGACCGTTTCGGGGTGGGCGATCTGCCGTTCAAATTCCTGCGGTGTCAATCCGACACCGTGCGCCTTGGCAAGCGCCAAGCCGTAATCCTCGACGTTATAGGAAACGGCGCCCTCGATTTTTTGAATACGGTGACAGCCGCCGGCGATTTGCGCCACCATATTGACCCAGAAAATATCCTCCATACCGCTGCCGACAAAGGTACAGCCGTTCGCCTGCGCCAAAACGTCCAGCCGATTGGCAAGTGCGGGATTTGTCGTGCGGCAGTCGGTCGCTTCCTCGCAGGTGGTGATAACGTTAATGCCGCGGCACAGGCATTTTTCAAAGGCTTCAAAGCAATCACTCACCAAGCTGAACAGCGTAACGACCGCAATATCTGCCTTACATTCATCCAACACCGCATCGGCATCCGAGCGGATAACAACGCCCGTTTTTCGGCCGAGATCGGCATAATCACCGATATCCTGCCCGACCTTTTCGGGATCGACGTCAATGGCGCCGACGATTTCGGCACCCTTTTCGTACAGATACCGCAGAATATATTTACTCATTTTTCCGCAGCCGTACTGCACAACTTTGATTTTTTGCATAACAACACCTCGGGATTATTTTGCAGCGTCGCGGTGAAATTATGCAAAAACGCTCCGCCGGAATTTCAGCAGAGCGTTTTCGTTTATTTCATATAAAAGGTTTGCTTCGGGCCGGTATCGCGCATCAGCGTATCGGAATTCTTAAAACGGAAACAGTACAAAAACGTATCGTATAAATCCCCCACGCAACCGCCAAGGTGCAACGCCAGTAAAATAAGTGCGTACAAACGGTCCCAAGCATTTGTGAAAAGAATTGCCGCTACCGTGAACACCGCCGTAAACACGACAAAGGGTGCCAGCAGTGCGATCAGCGCAGTTTTTCGGTAAACGTAGATATTCGGCACGCCGCAATAGGCGACCGAAAGGGTCAAACCGAAGGTCAGCTTTTGCTTGGTCAATAGCTTGTACGCCAATCCGTGCACCAGCTCGTGCAAAACAATGTAACCGAACATTGCCGCCAAAAACAGCAGATTTCTCGGCAGGGAATAATTCTCGAAAAAGTTGCCGGGACGCAGGCAAAGCACGGAAATACCACCTACTGCCAACATCACTGCAACCGCCGCAACGTTCATCCAAATAACCGTTCGTTTTTCGGTGGCATCGACTGTGAAAATTTCCTTATAATCCGCCGGCAGTTCCGATTCAAAGGTTTTCATATTACTTTATCTCCTTTCGTTCGGCAGGGCAGTAAAAGCAGGCAGGAGGTTTCCGCGCGGTACTCTTCATAATCGACACGACGGCTGCGCTGGCGTTTTTCCATCATTGGGACCGAGACCGACAAAAACAGCACCAATATCGAAAGTGCGCCGATGCCGTACCACCAAAACTCCTTGGCATAGGGCAACATCGTTACAAATACGCCGATCCAGAAGGAAATTTCACCGAGATAATTCGGGTGGCGGGAATACCGCCAAAGACCGTTACGGCAGACCCGTTTTTCGGTGGTGGAACGCAAAAATGCGTGCATCTGCCGATCGGCGAAAAATTCAAGCGCAATGCCGAACAGCATAATGAGAATGCCAAACACCGACCACACGCCGAGCGGCGTTTTGACCATGCGAAACAGCGGCAACATTCCGGCAAAAACGACCAGCGTCGGCACGTAGTGGATGCCGGTAAAATTGATGAAGAACCACATAGCAGGGCCGTTTTCGTCACGAAATTTGCGATAACGCCAATCCTCGTAGGAAAAATCGGTAAAGGTGGTGATCCAGTTCAAGGTCAGCCGCAATCCCCACAGATTGAACACTACCAAAAACAGCAGTTGCCAAAACGAAAACGCACCATAGGTGCAGAACAGCGGAATAGACATTACCATTGGCGTCAGCGACCAGTAAGGATCGTACACGCTGGAGTTTTTGAACAGCACCGAAAACAGGAACGTGACCGCCGTTGCAACCACGTCGAACACAAAATACTTTAAAACTACCGCATGAACCCATAGACAAGCGCTGTACCCGATAGCATACGCCAGCAGATAAACCGCCGCCACGGTCAATAAATCTTTTGTTTTTTTCATAAACATCCCCTCGGTGAAAATATACCATATCTCCCGAAAGAATGCAACTTTGATTTTTTCATCCTTTATGCAAAAAAAGCCGCACCTCAAAGGGTAGAGCAATTTAATACTTTTCATACCGCACTTCAAAGCATTAAAAAAGAAAAGGAATGCGGAAAAATCGGTCAAATATCAATTGCAATTCGTATATAAATGTGTTATAACTACCTTGTTATTATCGTTATTATCGAAAAACCGTTTTGTGCAAGGAAGTTTTCAATGAATTTAAATGACGTTTTATCCAACCGACCGATCCCCGAAGCCCTGCAGGAAAAATTGCAGGCGGAAATCGGCCAAAATGAAAAAATCCGATTTGTTATCGTGGGGGATCTGACCACCGAAGGGCAGTACGGTGACTGTCTGCTGGCCGTGACCGAAAGTCGAGTGCTGTGCATTGAATCGGGCGACACCGTCCCCTTTGCCCTGCCGCTTTGTGATATTTCCTCGGCTTCGGTACGGCGGCTGTATTCCAACGCTGTGCTGTACCTTAACAAAAAAGCAGCATTGCGGGCAAGCTTTGCCGTGGTGGCGCTGATGGAGGCGGTCGCCAAGGGACTTTCCGATATTGGCGAAGATCCAACCGCCGAAAATTTAACCGAAACGGTACGCCACCTGATCGAAAAAGAGCAGTGCTTCTGCCCGAAATGCGGGCGTGCACTCATTCATCCGGGGGCCGAATGCTTAAACTGCATCAGCAAAGGGCGGCTGATCAAAAAATTAAGCGCCTACTTAAAGCCGCAGATCAAGCCGATCCTTCTTTCGATCATTATATCCGTCATCACGGTCATTGCGGAATTGGTACCGCCCTACGTGACCAAAACGCTGGTGGACAACGTTATTCCGCAAAAAAACATTCGGCTGTTATGCGGCGTTGTCGCCTTTTTGCTGGCAATCTACGTATTGCAGGCCGTCATTGCCACCTTCCGCGGAAATCTGATGCGATTGACCGGTGCCAAAATCATCTTTGCGCTTCGCAGTGACGTTTACAAAAAGGCACAGTATCTGCCCGTCAGTTATTATGACAAAACCAGCACCGGCTCGATTTATGCGCGCATCAGCAACGATACCAACACCTTGAACAACTTTATGCTTCGTGTCACGCAGGAGGCCATCGTGCAGTTCCTGATCCTGATCGGCATTATGATCGTGATGTTCTGTATGAACTGGCGGTTGGCACTGTTATCGTTGGCGCCCGTTCCCGTTGTGGCCATTGGCGCAAGATTTTTCGGCAAAAAGATCAAGCCGGTTTACCACCGCATTTGGACACGGTGGTCGTCCATCAGCGGACTGCTTTCTGATACACTGCCGGGTATTCGGGTCATTAAGGCCTTTGCCGGTGAAAAGCGTGCCATTGAAAAATTCGACCGCTACAATAATAACTGGTTAAAGGAAGAACGCCGTGCGTCGTTTTTGACCAGCCTTTTCCCGCAGTCGGTCAACTTCTTTATCACCTGCGGAACGCTGATCATTTGGGGGTTGGGCGGCAGCTGGACCATTCACGGCGTTGCCGGAATGTCGACCGGTTTGCTGGTTTCCTTCCTTTCCTACGCCGCCATGTTCTACGTGCCGGTCAACTTTTTCGCCAACCTTTCGGACAGTTACCAGCAGGCGCTGACCTCGGCCGAGCGATTGTTGGATATTTTGGACGCCGAGCCGGAGGCCGACCTTGGCAAAGGCAATGCGGTCGGCACGTTTAAGGGACGTATCGAATACAAAAACGTTTCCTTTTCCTTTGACAAAACCGATAAAACGTTGCAAAACATCAACCTGACTATCGAACCGGGCGACATTGTCGGCATTGTGGGAACGACCGGCGCCGGTAAATCGACGCTGATTAACCTGCTGATGCGATTTTACGACAACTACGAAGGCGAAATTTTAGTGGACGGGCAGGATATCCGCACCATTGATATGGAGTCCTTCCGTTCGCAAATCGGCTTTGTTCAACAGGAGCCGTTGATGTTCCACGACACCATTTTCAACAACATTGCCCTTGCCGATCCGGATTTGCCGGTTGAAGCGGTGATTGAAGCGGCCGACGTTTCCAACGCACACGAGTTTATTGCCGCCATGCCGGACGGTTACGACACCGTTTTGGGCGAGCGCGGAACGGGACTTTCGGGCGGCGAGCGTCAACGCATTTCCATTGCCCGTGCCATTATCAAAAATCCGTCTATTCTGATTTTTGACGAAGCCACCGCCTCGGTCGACAGCGAGACCGAGCATTTGATCCAAGGGGCCATTGAACGACTGATCAGCGGGCGGACGACCTTGATGATCGCCCACCGCCTTTCGACCCTGCGCCGTGCCAACAAAATTGTGGTGGTCGACAACGGGCAGATCATTGAATGCGGCACACCTGCCGAGCTGATGGCCCAAAAGGGCAAGTATTACCGACTGATCGAAATACAGAATATGTTTGAAGAAGCACAGCGCCGCAACGAGGACGAGCGCTTTGATATGGGGGGTTGACGGTGAGAATTTGGATCGACAACGAGGATACCCGCATTACCCTGCGGGAGGGTCTGCAGCTGGATATTGTCCTGCCGGACGGCAAAAGCTTTAATAATCTTACCGCCCGCCGGCTGTTTCCCATTTCCAAGCATAATGAATACGTCACCCTTTTGGATGAAAACGGCAAAGAAGTTGCCGTGATCCGCAGTCTTGAAAAGCTTTCACGTGAGAGCCGCGCCGCCGTTTCACAGGTATTACAGCAAAGCTATTTTATCCCGAAGATCGAAGCGATCACCGATATTCGGGACAAATACGGCATTTTTCACATTACGGCCAAGACCGATCACGGGAATTGCAGTTTTAAGGTCAACGCCCGCACCCGCAGTTGGACGGTGTTGCCCGACCGACGGGTCATTTTGCGGGACACCAACGACAATCGCTATGAAATACCCGATCACGAGCAGTTAGACCGCAAAAGCGCCGACAAGTATTTGTTTTAAGTTTTCAAAAAACAGCAAAAGTCCGCACCAAAGGTGCGGACTTTCTTTATATAAACAGTAATCTGGTTTTGACTTATAGCTTATAGATATGAATTTATCGGTACATCGGACTCACCTTCATAATATATTTGAATCTGTGTTCGGCGGAGTTTCCTCTTTCATTGTGATCACCTTTTTCAAATTCAATGGGAAATGACCTCAGGCTAAACTCTTTTTCGGACTCACCTCTTTCTTTTTTTCTGTCTTTATTATAATGCACATTATACAATTTGTCAAGTAAAAGTTGAAAACTTTTATATATTTTTTATTGTTTTTACGGTTTTAGAGCCGAAAATCGCTTTTTTGTCGGTTTTTTTAATGACGAAAGCTCTATCGGGCATACTGAAAAGGGCGGCCGCCGTAACAGAACATTTACAAATTTGTCTGCCTTTTTCATTGACAACCCCCGCCGAATGGCTTAAAATAGAGGTAAGAAATTTCAAAGGAGATTTTTATGAGCAACGATATTAAAAACGAAGAATATAATCCGGATATTATCACCCTTTCGGATGACAGCGGCACCGAGTACACCTTTGAAGTGCTGGACGCCATTGAAACCGACACCGACCGCTATTTGGCATTACTGCCGATTTACGATGATCCGCAGAAGATGTTGGACGACAGCGGTGAGCTGGTCATCGTGAAGGTTGCCGAAGAGGACGGCGAAGAGTTCTTTGCCGAAATCGAAGACGACGACGAATACGACACCATTGCCGATGCCTTTGTAGATCGGCTGGAAAACTTTTTCGAAATTGACAACCAGTGATTCATACGTCCTACCCTGTTCGCGAATCACTCTTTTATAACCCTACAAGTTTGTAAAAGGGAGTCCTTGCTCGGGCAGCGGATTGCAGACCTCCCGCGGCGGTGCCGAGTTCGGAAGAAGGGAGCGTGAAACCGCCCGGCGGACACCCACCTGCCATTTGCAGGTTATCAAATGAGGTTACGGCAGGGCGGGACTCTATTTTTATTATCCGTACGGTGAAAGAAATGGCTAAAAAGAAAAAGAAAACAAATGCAATTTTAGAGGAACAGCGCCGTGCCCGCCAGGAATTTTTAGAGCTGAAGAAGATGCAAAGCGGCGAAATGGCGGCCGAGCCGAAGCCGAGTGAAATTGCCATTGTGCCGAAGACCTTCGGTGAAAAAACGGCAAACTTTTGGTACCATTACAAGTGGGCAGTCATTGTCGGCGTCTTTGTTGCAACGATTTTGACAGTTTGTGTGGTGCAATGCGCCCAAAAAGTCGATCCCGATATGAAAATCGTGCTTTACAGCTTGACCTATGCCGACGAAAACGGCGTAAAAAAAGCGGCGCAGCCCTATGCTGCCGACGTAAACAAGGACGGCAAAAAACGGGTTGAAATCGTAAACTGTTCGTTTAACGAGCAGACGGAAAACCTTTATTACAGCGGTACGATGCGGCAAAAGATGAACCTGATGCTTTCGGTCGAGGAGGACACCATTTTGTTCATCTGTGACCAAGCCGGCTATGAAAATATGTTAGAGCAGTTCAGCGATACCTTTACCGGCGAACCGAAGAAGCTGAATGAAGCCTTTTACAAAGCGGCCGGCACCGAAAATCTGCCGCCCGACTTAATGGTGCTTTGCAGTGACATCAGCGGAAAACGGTTCCGTAAAAACAAAACCGCAAAACAGCAATACAAGGAGGCGCAGGCCTTTTTGGCGGCGTATACCGACAGTGAATAATTCATTCACTTTAGGGAGGAAACCGACATGAGTATGATTCGTACTTATAAGTGTAAAGAATGTGGCACGGGATACAGCACCGTTACCGGTATCGGCGCAAGGCATTCGGAAATTCAAAACCGGATGTTAGCGGACGTTCGTGACGGAAAGTACGGCGAGGAATGGCAGAAAAAATCCTTGGAGGAGGATTTTTCGTATGTAGACGCTTCGCAGGGGGTGTATGTTTGCCCAAACTGTAAAAGGTGGGTAAACGAGTACGACGTATCCCTGCTGTATGAGGACGGCAGACGGGAAAGCCTTGTTCGTACCTGCGAATGCGGTGCGCAAATGCAAAGGACCGACAGCATTTACCTTGAATGTCCCGATTGCAAAACGAAAAACGACTATACGGACAGAAGAATGACCGACGATATGAAGCCCTATTTTAAGCTTTAATTCTTAACTACATAAAAATCCCCGATGAAAATTTCTTTTCATCGGGGATTTATTTTATCCGTTTGAGCCGATTTTGATCTCGCTGGAGTAGTATCTGCCGGAACGGTAGATTTTTACCGGCACCTTTTTGCCGGGGGTACAATCGGCCAAATATTCTGCCAACAAAGCCGGATCGGAAATCTTTTTGCCGTTAAACTCGGTAATGATATCGCCGCGCTCGATACCGGTCGCTTCTGCCGGGCTGTTTTCATCCACACCCGAAACGACCGCACCGGCCGGATAGCCGTAATACGCCAGCGTTTCGGCCGTATACTTCATACTGACCGTAATGCCGATATAGGGCTCTTCCTTTTCGTTTTTGTTGACGATCTTATCGTACTTCTGCTGAACGATATTGATCGGGATGGCAAAGCCCATACCCTCGTACTCGGTCGAAACGATTTTGGAGCTGTTGATACCGATCAACTGACCCTTTTTATTTAACAACGCACCGCCCGAGTTACCGGGGTTGATGGCGGCATCGGTCTGAATCAGGGGAACGTCGGAGTCGGAGGATACCTTTCGGTTCAGTCCGCTGATAATACCGTAGGTGACGCTGCCCATAAATTCCAAACCGCCGGGCGAACCGATGGTAACGACGTAATCGCCGATTTCAAGATCTTCCGCCTTGCCGATTTCGATAGGCTGAAGACCCGTGGCGTCAATTTTAATGACCGCAAGGTCGGAGGAAATATTATAGCCGATGACCTTGGCGGCATAGGGCTTTGAATCATTACTGCCGACGTAAACGTCCAGCTTACCGTTTTCACCGCCTGTGACGACCTGCTCGATCACGTGGTAGTTGGTGATGATGTAGCCGTCGGACGAATAAATAACGCCCGAGCCTTCACCGGTGGCTTCGGTTTCGCCGTAAAAGAAGCTTTGCACGTAGGTCGTGGTGCGAATACCGACGACACTTTTCATTGCCTTTTGGGCAACGGCGGCCGCAATGGAATCGCTATTTTCGTTGACCTTGATGGAAACGTTTTCGGCATTGCCGTACGCGGCATTATTCGACTGTGCGGCAGTTCCTTTGCCGGATCGTTCGTTTTGCCAGTTAAAGAGCCATGCCCCGCCAAAACCTCCGCCGATACCGACGATCAACGCCAACAATACGGTCAGCACGCTTTTGGCACCCTTGTGCGATTTCTTCTTAACCTTTTGCTTTGGAGCAACCGGAGCAGCCACGTACTGCGGAATAACGGGTTGCGGTACTGCGGTCGGCACCGGCTGTGGCGGTGCTTCATAATAGCCGCCCTGCGGAGTAACGGTATATCCGTTTACCGCATCCGCGGTTGGCTGCGGCGCTGTTGCCGGTACCTCCGGCGAATTGTAAAACTGATTTTCCTGACGATTTTCGTCCATACGGAAAACCTCCTTTAAATAACCTTTGCGTTCATTATAGAGCACTATTTTGGCGCAGTTGGTTCAAAACAGTGAACAAATCGTGAATGTTTGTGACGAAAATTCGTTTTATTCTACCTTTTGATAGCAGGTGGCCAACACGGCCTCCCACAAAGAGGTTTCATCCGGTGTGAAAACAGCGTGGTTATCCGAGTCGATCGTCTTTTCACCGGCGATGGAATGGAAGTTTAATTTACTGCCGCCGTTGGCAAGATAGCGACTGACAAGGTAGGTCACCTCGTCCAGCGAAAGGTTGCTGGCCGTATACGGCTTTGCCGTGTTATAGAAGCCGGGCAGACGGGTCATATCCTTTTTGAGCATAGACGACGTATGGCTGACAAAGGCCGTCAAGAACTGCTTTTGCCGTTCCATACGGCGGTCGTTCGCATACAGATCGCCATCGCGAGAACGCACATACAAATTGACCAGATCACCCTTTAAGGTGACCTTTTTGCCCTTGGTGACCGAGCCGTACTGATTGCTGATGCTTTCAATCGGGGTCACTTCCACACCGCCGACCGCATTTGTCAGTTTTTCAAGTCCCATCATATCAATGGAGATGTAATGCTCGATCGGGATATTATAGAGCAGCGAACGTACTGAACTACGGATGTTCTGACAGCCGTCATCCCGATCCTTTCCGTAGGCATACGCCAAACAGATATGATCGTTACGGGTTTCAACGTATTTGCCGTTTTTATTAAAGACCATGATTTCGGCAATGGTATCACGGGAAACGGGCAACACGTTGATGATACCGGTTTTTACGTCAATGTTAACCACGATCAAAACGTCGCCCTGACCGTTTTTGCCGTAGCCGATGTCGTGATCGTATTCCTTTTTATCCAAACCGATAAGCAGAATGTTGACCGAGTTTTTATTATAATTATAGGTAGCGCCGTTGTACTGCACCGTATCGCCGTTTTCGTTGGAGTATTCCACCATCGGCAGTTGCGGTGCTTTTACGCTGACATTATAATTCATCATCTTGCGTTCACCGATTTTATACATTACAAAAACGGTTGTGGCGGCAATGAGCAGCATTGCCAACAGCACGCAGAGAATGATCAGCAACACACGACGCACCTTTTGACCGGTGGTACGCTGTTTTTTCTCGCGGCGGCCCTTTTCTTTTTTATGGCTGTGCTTGGGCGCAGTTGAAGCGACTTCCAGCACTTCCTCTTCCTGCGGTTCTATGACGGTAAAGCCCTGCTCGAATTCTTCGGCAGGATCGAAATTATTGTTTGGTTCGTTGATCATTGATGAGGACTCCCACTACTAAAAATCGTTCTTTTCTATTGCTGTTCGGTGTGCAGGTGCTTAAGGTCACAATGCGGTCGTCGGTCGTGACAGACACGCCCTTGCGCACATAGTACTTTCTTGAAAAAGACGGATTCAGCGTGATATCTATAAAATTCTGATATTCGGTCGGGTCGTTAAAATTAAACGAAACCATCAGATGGCGGTTATCGTAAACAAAGGCCGAATAAATTTTATAGGTCAGCACGTGGCCCGGAACGGCGATATAAAAAACGTCGTTTTTATCAAAAAAGCTTTTGGTGGTGAACTGCCGCAGGCCTGTAAACATAGTGCGGTCAGCCAAATCGTGTCCGTAAATGACGGTATTGGGATCGGTAAAATCGGCGTGGTTAAAGCGCTGAATATAGATGGCGGCATCGTGCGAGCGCTGTTTTTTAAAATCGTGCGTCAAATAAAAGTCCTCCGCCTCGTCGGGGGAGCTTTGCATAACGGGATAGTTGATATCGGCATATCGGCCCGATTCCCCTGCACCGGGCAGTTGGATCCAACCGATCGTATCGGGATTTTCGGCAATTGCCTTGGTTAAAAATTCGGGTTGCTCGGGCAAATTTTCGTCGTCCTTAGGGTCATCCGGCGTGGCGATCTGCGAAAGTGCGCCGTTTTCAGCCTGAAACGGTGCGCTTTTTGGTGGCAACAGCCCGAACACGCGGGTGCGGTAGGCCAAAATGCCGACCGAAACCGCAAAGGCAATGACGGAGATCACAAGAATGATCCACCAAAAGATTTTTTTACTCTGCTTTTTTTCGTCCTGTGACGATTGATTCATTCGGATTCGATCCTTTCGCGTGTTTTATTGGATAGTCCACTCTTCCGCTCGATAAACGACCGTTTTCACCAGCTGATTGTCGACAAAAAGGAATGAAACGGCATTTTCGCCGAAGGTGGCGGTCAGACAGTCACACATTTCGCCGGACGGCAACCACGGTACTTTTGCCCCCGATAGCTTTTGGGCGGAACAATCGGCCAATGCCAGTTCGATTTCGTTGATAAACGTACTGTTTTCAAGACCGAAGGCAGTATCACTGGTGGCAATGGCCGAAACCTTTCCGTCGGCACGGCAGCAGTATTCAAACTGACGGAAAATGCCGGTGGAAATCACCGTATAATCTGCCTTTTCAAGCAACGTATACGGCCCTGCATAGTCCTCGTCGTCCTGATTTTCCTGCGGTTGTTGTTCTAAAGCACTTTTCATTGCTTCGACGTCCTGACCGAGGGCGTGTTCCATTTCGGGGATTTTTCCGTCGGTAACGTTCTGTTCCAGTGCGGCCTTGTCAACAAAAACCGTTTGAGTGACCTCCTGCGGAGCGTCCGCCGACTTGTTCTTTGTACAAGCGGCAAAACTTAATACCAAAACAAACGCCAATATTACGGAAAACAGTTTTTTCATAGCAAAATCCCCCGCTCTTTTGTTACATCTTTTCGGGTGCGTCGATCTT
>JAKSQF010000031.1 GCA_024404235.1 Clostridia bacterium
CCCGAAATTTCCAATATGAAGCTGATGTCCTACGGCTACGGTGACGGCGGCGGCGGACCGAGCTATTCTATGCTTGAAAGCGAAAAGATCATCAAGGATATGGTCGGTATGCCAAAGCTTGAAAGCACCACCGTCAGCGCCTTTATGAACCGCCTTGAAAAAACGGCGAAAAATCTGCCGACCTATTCGGGCGAGCTGTATCTCGAACTGCACCGCGGCACGCTGACCCAAATGCACAACATCAAGCGCTCCAACCGTCTGCTCGAAAAGGCGATCCGCAACTACGAATTGCTGTCGGTTCTGCAGGGTAAGGAAAACGATCAACTGCTGACCGATTCCATTAAGATCCTGCTGACCAACCAATTCCACGATATTCTGCCCGGCACCTGCCTTGCCGATGCGCACGACGTTGCCATCTATGAAAACACCAAGGCTACCGAGGATTTGTATAACGGTATGCAGGCGCAATTTGAAAACTCCGCCGAAAAGACCGTTTTCAACCCGCTTTCGTGGGACCGTGACGGTCAGGTACTGTTCGATGCGGATTTTACCCCCGAAAACTGTGTTGCACAGAAAATCACCAACGTCTACGGCGAAACCTATACCGCCGTTTCGGGTCTTAAACTGCCGGCACTTTCCGTTTCTGCCGTGAAAAGCGGTACACCGAAATCGGCCGAAAGTCCCTTCAAGGTCGACGGCGATCATATTTCCACCCCGTTTGCCGATATCGTGCTGGAAAAAGGTGCGATCAAGTCCTACCAAACCAAGCAAGGGGTCGAGGTCGTTGCCGATGCAACCGCACCGCTTAACACCTTCTATTTCGGTGAGGATATCCCGATCGTTTGGGATAACTGGGATATCGACTACGATCAGCCCCGCAAGATGAAGCCGATCGCCGAATGTCTTTCAAGCGAGGTTGTCGCCTGCGGTCCGCTGCAGCTGCGTGTTCGCGTTACCTACAAAATTGACGATTCCGCCCTTTCGCAGGATATCGTGTTCTATGCCGATACGCCGCGTATCGACTTTGAATCGGTCGTTGATTGGAAGACGCCGCACAGCCTGTTGAAAACCGGCTTCAAGGTCAACGTTTTGTCGAACGACGCCCGCTTCGAGGTACAGTTCGGTAACGTCAAACGCCCGACGCACGAAAACTTCGGCACCGATAAAAGTCAGTTCGAGGTTTGCAACCACAAGTGGACCGACCTTTCGGATACCCGCTTCGGTGTGGCAATTCTCAACGACTGCAAGTACGGTATTTCGGTCGATGGCAACGATATGCGCCTGACCCTGCACAAGGGCGGCTGCCGACCCGATACCCGCGGCGATCAGGGGGTACACCGCTTTACTTACTCTCTGCTTGTCCACGAAAGCGGCTTCTCGGCCGAATCGGTCATCCGTCCCGCTTACGAGCTCAATTACCCGGCGCCTGTTTTCGACGGTACGCTTGCCGGTGCACAAAACGGCTCGCTGCTTAGTGCTGATGCCGAAAACGTCATCGTCGAGGCGGTAAAACCGTCCGAGGACGGCAACGGCTACATCGTCCGCTTGTACGAAGCCGAGGGCTCGCACGCCAACTGCATGGTTAAGGTAAACGCCACGGCGGTTGCCGAAACCAATATGTTGGAAATGGAAGACAAACCGCTTGCCGTAGAAAACGGTGCGGTCAACCTGCAATTCCGCCCCTTCGAAATCAAGACCCTGCGGGTCAACAAGTAAAATCAAGGACACCACGGTATCGTGGTGTCCTTTTAATATCTACTGGAAAAGTCAACGGAAGTATGCTATAATCAAAACAGAAAATCGAAGGAGTGTGTTTGATATGAAAAAAGCAATGTCTTTTGTTACGGTATGCCTGCTGTTTCTTTGCGCAGTCTTGGGCGGTTGCGGTAAAAAGGCTGCGGAAGAACCCGCCAAAAAGGCGGCAAAGGCGGACGTCAGTCAGTTGGAAATAAAGATTTCGGACAAGGCAGTCACCGAAATGCAGTTGGGCGAATCGTTAAGCTGTCGGGACGGGCAGGTCACCGATACCACGGTCGATGAAAAAGAAACCACCCACAACGGCCTGCTTTCGGTCAATCGCATCGGCGTGGATAACACGCTTGCCGAGGTGCTTTCCGCCTTTTCCGTTGCCCCCGGTCAGGCAAGTATCGGCTATGAATACGATGTTTACGGCGACGGCACCACCGAAATGGGCTCAGAAATTTATTCCGGTACCCTGCCCGATATGCAAAAGCTTTCTGCGTTGGACGTAACGGTCAGCCTCTATTTCCATCGGTTGACCGATAACAAGTGGGCGGTTATTGATCTGAATCAGAACAAAATCGAAGATTTTTCGCAGGTACTTGCCGTCACCTTTGATGCCGAGGGTGTGCACGAACTGTACGGCAAAAATCCCGGCACGGTCTTTTCGGTGACCTGTACGCTGTTTGAAAATTAACGATTACGGCGCCGAGGTCGCGGTCTATCTCGAAAAGCTTTAACCTACCGAAAGCAAAAATACCTGTCGATCGGAGATTTCTCTCTTTTCGGCAGGTATTTTATCTTATATACTGTCCGTTTCGGGGTGATCCTTTGCTGCCAGCACGGCTTTTTTCATTTCGTCATAGCATTCCCACAACTTCGGGTTGCTAAACTGACGGAAGAATGCCACGTCGTCGGCCAAAAAGGCTTCTCGCATACGGCTGGCCGAAATGTCGATCGTTTTCGGGATATACAACTCGGAAACGTCGGCAATGCCGTCAAACCAATCTACCCGCCGACTTTCTTTGCCGGAAATCAGCAAATCGGGCAGACGGCCAAAGCGGTCGACCACGTGTTTCAATACGTAGTCACCCCACTTGCTGTTGTTCCCCAAGCCTGCGTCGGGCAGGGGATAAACCTCTATTCTGTCGCCGAAAACGGTGTGCAGCATTTTTTTGCGCATTTCGTACGAAAACGGGTTTTTGGCTGTACCCGATTCCTGCGAAGAACCGACCAATACGCCGACCTTTTCGCAAAGCGTCAGCCCTTTTTCAATCATCATTTCGTGACCGGCGTGCAAAACCTGAAACCGACCAATCAAAATGCCCAACTTATACGGTTTTTCTGCCACAAGGTCACGTCCTTTCAAATTCAGTTGGCCGACGGGTGGAAAGCGGGCATCAACTGCAACTTAAACAGATTTTTTGCGTGCAGGTCATCAATGCGGGCCTTCTTCTGCAAATCGTCAATTTCGCCGGTGCGGATGTACCGATCCAGTTCGGCATAGGTAAAGCCGAGGTTTTCTTCATCGGTCTTGCCGCAGAGTCCGTCGATCGGCACCTTGTCGACCAAAACAGCCGGCAGACCCAACACACGGCCAATCTGCTTGACCTCGGCGACCGTCAACTGCGAGCAGGGACTGAAATCGCCGGCGGCATCGCCGTAGCGGGTCGCATAACCGACCCAATCCTCCGAAAGATTGCAGGTGTTGGCAACACGGCCGTTGTGACTTTGCGCCACGGCATAAACGGTCGCCATACGAATACGGGGCGGCAGGTTGATGTTGGTCTGTGCCGACATTTCAAACGGCATACTGTTTTTCAAACCTTCTACCGCATCCTTAATATTAACAACGTAGTGCTTGATATCCAAATGCTTTACAAGTAGCTCGGCCATATCAATATCGTGCTGTACGCCGCAGGGCATTAAAACACCGATCACACGGTCTTTGCCCAGCGCTTCCGCACAAAGGGCGGCCACGACCGAGCTGTCCTTTCCGCCCGAAATACCGACAACGGCGTTACAGCCCTTGCCGTTTTCCTCGAAGAAGCGGCGGATCCACGCCACACATTCATTTTTTACTTTTTCTGCATCAAACATAACGATTCCCTCTCTTTTGATTGCAAGAAAAATTCTTCACGGCCCATTTCCTTTTTCCTGCCGAAATGATTTGATTTCATTGTAATGTGAAAAAATGCTTTTGTCAATACCGCACCTGCACAAAACCGTTATTTTTATCGTGACTTTTGGCGGGTGATGTGGTATAATCAAATTATGTAAAAGCACGGCTTTTCAAACGACCGACGGGAGGAACATCCATGAAACTCAGTAATAAAAAAATCATCTTTTTGGGTGACAGTATCACCGAAGGCGTCGGTGCGACCGAACAAACCGGCGGCTACGTCAAAGTTATTCAGCGCACGACCCGTGCGAATTGTATCAACTGCGGCATCAGCGGCACCCGCATTGCCCGTCAGATAAAACCGACGGTCGATTGCCCTTCTTTTGATAAAGATTTTTGTATGCGCGCAGCATCGCTTACCGACCCCGTGGATATTTTCGTTATTTTCGGCGGCACCAACGACTACGGCCACGGCGATGCACCGTTCGGCACGGCAGACGATCGCACAGTTGACACCTTCTGCGGTGCTTTGCACGTGCTGTACCAGACGGTAAAGAAAAATCAGCCGCAGGCAAAAATCGTGGTACTTACACCGATTTATTCGCAAACCGGCGAAACGATCAAAAACCCGACCAACGGTCTTTTCCTGCCGTCTTACGCCGAGCAGATTCGCAAAACAGCGGCAATGTACGACCTGCCTGTGCTGGATCTTTACCGCAACAAACCCTGCTCGGAAGAACCGCTGTTTGATAGCTCCCTTTTGGCGGACGGACTTCATCCGAACGACGAAGGTCACAAGGTTTTGGCAAAGTACATTATCAATTTCTTAGAAAGCGAAATTAAATAACGAAAAAGAACACCGTCATATGGCGGTGTTCTTTATGGAAATTAAAAAGCCTCTGTTCGGTTAAACAGAGGCTTTGCTTTTTTATCAGCCGATATACAAATCGGAGGGATTGCGTCCCGGCTTGCGTTTGTGACGGTTGTGCGAACGGTGGTGACGGTGGCTGTGAGTCATATTTTTACTGCTGTAATGTGCCAATACAAATGACAGCGCGAATAAGCCGACAACGGCAAAGAAAGCCGATTCTTTTAAATCAAGGCCGGCGGCACGCGACGGGGAAAGAATGGCAACGAGCAAATTCGGTACAGCATAGGTCAGGGAGATTGTGGAACACAAAAAACCGATCGCTAACAATGGGCGAAAAGAGTGCTTTTTGCTGATGTTGTTAAACTGCTTGCCTATCTCCAACAAAAACAGCAGGAACGAGCAATAAATTGTAATCCCAAAGACACGCTGGGTAAAAGAAATGGCCTTGCTGTTGGTGTTGACGAAATAGCCGATAACCAACGCGATGCCGAAAAGAACGGGCAGAATAAACAGTGCCGGCAAAGGCTTTATTTTTTCAAAAACACCCGTAAAAGCATAGAACAGAAAAACGGCGGCACTAAGCAACCCACATATCAGCAGAAGAATGTTCAGCACGGCGATCGGGGTTTCGGTCTGCATGGCCGCAAAGACGCAGGCCACACTTAACGCGGCAGAAGTGCCGATCAAAAACGGCGTGGGCTTCGGCACGTGGGTCGGGCGGCGGCGGGTCATAATGCCCAGCACAACGCTGGCAAGAATAATGGCCAAAATAATAACGCCGGCAACGTAGTTCATCAGGTTGTTGCGCTCATTGTTTTTTAAGACCCCCGTTGCATCGGTCATCATCATCAATTGTGCAAGACGAAGGCAGATGCCGACGGGCAAGGAAATAAAGAAGGCTATTAATATTTGTTTATACTTCATTTTCTCACTTCCGTAGAATATGTTATGTACTCAATAAATATAATTATACTGTAATCACCAAAAAAATGCAACCCAAAATTAAAAAAAGAGAGATATTATGAAAAAATACGGATTATTATGCATATTGCTGTCGTTTTTTCTGCTGCTCATTCCACTTTTGCGCTATCCGAAAAAGCCGAACGCCCGTCCGACGGCGGCTATGCTTGTCAAGGATGACCCCGTTCCGGCAAAGCAGGGCGTGACCGATACCTTTCGCCTGCTTCACAGTGACAGCGGCAAGGTTGAAACACTTTCTGCAAAGGACTATCTGTGCGGCGTGGTGGCGGGCGAAATGCCGCCGACCTATGAGGCGGAGGCATTAAAGGCGCAGGTGGTGGCGGCCTATACCTTTGCCTGCCGCCGCAAGGCCAACAATAAAGATAAATCTTACGATATTTCGGACGATTGCACGGTCGATCAAGCCTGTCTTTCCAAAGCCGATGCCTGCAAAAAGTGGGGCGAAAAGGCAGAAGAGTACCTGCAAAAAATCGAAAAGGCGGTCGACGAGGTGTACGGCTTTGCCGTTTTGTACGACGGCGATCTTGCGCTGACAGCCTACCACGCCGTGTCCTCCGGACGAACGGAAAGCTCCGCGGATATCTGGGGCGGGGAAGTGCCGTACCTTATTTCGGTCACAAGCGACGGCGATCGCACGGCACCGAATTATAAAAACACCGCCACCTTTACGCCAACCGATTTTGCTGACCGCTGTACCGCCATTGTGACCCTTTCGGGCGACCCCGAAAAATGGGTGGGCGAAATGACCCGTACCGGTGCAGGCTCGGTCAAAACGGTGATGCTTGGCGGAAAGCAGATTTCGGGCGCCGATCTGCGAGCGGCACTCGGCTTAAAATCATCCAACTTTGAAATCGCTTGCCAAAGCGATAAAATCACGGTGACGACCTTCGGCTATGGCCACGGTGTGGGAATGAGTCAGTACGGCGCCAACGAAATGGCAAAGCAGGGAAGCGGCTTTGCCGAAATTTTAGGTTGGTATTATCCCGGCTGTACCGTGCGGAAAATAACAGCATAAGACAAAGGGTCTATCCGTTTTCGGATAGACCCTTTTGAGTATTATTTTACCGTGATCTGAATGGCATGGCCGTTATCGTTGGAGGCCGCACACGAGGTGTACTGCGGGATCCACGTATCAGCACCGCCGGCCGTTTTGGCCTTGATGCGGGTGTTAAAGTCGGCGTGCAGGTGTCCGGTAAAGACAGCCTTGATCAAATCGCCGTTGTTTGTAATCAGGTTGTGGATGGCCGTGTCTGCCGCCGTGTCGCTGGCAGGTTTGCCGCCGACGTACTGGTTAAAGTCGATGCCTGCGGCATAGGGGGCAACCAAATCCTGCCGTTCGGGGCTGGTGTAAAGCGCCGCCACCTTCTTCTGTGCGGTGTCGCCGACGCTTACCGGCTCGTGGATGAACAGCAGCACCGTGTAGCCATTGGCACGTGCCGTTGCGAGATCGGCACTAAACTGTGCAATTTGGCTATCCCAGAAGTGGGATTGGCTGTTGTCCATTTGGATCATCATAACCTTGTTGTCAATAACCTTGGAAGCATAGTACACGTTATTCGGCCAAACGGCGGAAAGGGCGGCGTAACGATCCTCCAACGCGCCGTACTTGTGGCTGTAATCGAAGGTTTCGTGACTGCCCAAAACGGCGGTCAGCTTGTCGGTGTAGGGCGCAAAGTTGGTCGTCAGAATGTTCAAATACGGATATTCCTCGATCATATCGCCGCCGATGATGATTTGGTCAAAGTTGTCGGCATAAGCCAAACATTCAGCCACGTTGCCGGCAGGCTTTTCGTCCTTGATGTGGCAGTCGGAGAAGAAGGCAAACGTAATGGGAGCGCCGCCCTTTCCGCTGTCGATTTCCACCTCACGCACCATAATGCCGCCCTTGCCTAAGCGGTAGATCCAACCGTCACCGTCGGCAGACGTGCCGACAACGTCGATCTTCGGCTGATTCAAAATGGCGTTGTAGGTGCCCAAAAGATATTTCTTCAATAAAACCATATCCTCTGCGGTAATTTGGTCGTCGTATGCCAAATCGGCGTTGGCAATCTCAATAGATACGGTGCTGTCTGCAAGATAGCGCTTGACGTGGACGATATCACGCACGTCGCACACGGCATCGTTGTTGGCGTCACCCGTTACAAACGGAATGGCGGCATAATGTACCTGCTGTACGGTTGCGGTCGATTGTGCCACGGCGTTTTCGGGGTCGTCGTTTTCCTTGCCGTTTATCGAAACGGCCGTTCCCCAAACGTAAAGCACGCCGCCGTTTGCGGGCATTGTCACGGTCGGGGCAAAGGTGCCGTTTGCCGTGCCGGTATAGGTGTAGGTGTGGTGGCCACATTTAAGGGTGTCGCCCGTGCTGACCGTCGGCTTGTTTGCGCTGTCGGTCAGGTAATATTCAAACGAATAATTGACTGCCGCACCCGAAAGACCGGCGATTTCGATCGTCTTAAAGGTCTTTGCCGTACTGTCGGCGGAAATGCGGTAGATTTTCTGTGCCTTGCCGCAGTGGATACAAACGCCTTCCTCGAATTCGTGGTCGCAGAAAATCGGGATTTGGTTGTAATCCATTTTGGTAACGGTGGCCTTGGTCGTGGTGATGTTGGAAGCATCGGTACCGTTGGCCAACAACTTGTGGTTGCTGTCAAACAGCTGAACGTTCCAAACGTAAAGCACGGTGTTTGCGCCGGTATCACGAATAAAGGCGGGGTAGGCGTCGCAGGTAGCGGTAAAGGTGACCGAGAAATGCTGTACGTCGCCCGAAGCGGATGCGTAAGGAGAAAGGGTATCGTCGCCGGAGGAGGTGGGATTTTTGCCCTGCATCAGGAATCGTCCGGTGGGCATATAGTAATCAAATTCCATCGTATAGCTTTTGCCGGATTTTACGGCATCAAAGATGTTGAAACGAATCTTGCCCCAAGCGGCGTCGCCTTCGATCAGCCACGCCATACCGGTGGCATCCTCGATTTCGGGCTCACCGTTAAAGGTGCTTTCGTTGAATTCCATCACCTTAATGGCACCGTCAAACAGTTCGGTTACGGCAGCGGCAGTATCTTGCGAAGCCGCGCTCGTAACGTATTGCCAGCCTAACAGGTTACCGCCCGACAGATCGTTAGTCAGCAGGTTTTCATTGCTGCCGTGTACCGTTACCTTCAAATTGGTCAGGTACACCGTGCCGGAATAAACCAAACGGAACGCAAGCCGAGCATCATCGGCAGAAGCCAATGCCGTAGCGGTTGCCTTAAAGTGGTGAACACCGCCGTCAAAGTACTGCTTGCCGCCGTTGTTTTCGTCGCCCAAACGACCCGTAACACTCGTGTCGGTACCGCCGACCGTTCCGCTGAAAAGCATAATGCGGCAGCCGTCGGCCGATTTTACCGAGCCCAACATCGAATAATCGAACGAAACGTCGTACTGAACGTCCTTGGTCACCTTAAATGCGGTGGAGCGCAGGTGATAGTAACTTAAACTGTCGGTGTTCAGCTTCATCATATAGTCGCCTTCCACCGTCGGAGCCGAGCCGCCGAACAGGATGGGATCAAACGCCAAAACGGCAGCGGCACCGTCAAAGGCTGTGGTTGCGCCGTTTTCAACAATGCCGTTTGCACCGCTTCCGTAAATGTAGTACCAACCTGCCAACGTGCCTAACGAAAGGTCGTTGGTAATCAGGTTTGCATCACTGCCGTGAACGGTAACACGGGGGTTGGCAATATACAAAATGCCGTTGTAAACCAAGCGCCATACCAAACGCACGTCGTTTGCGGTTTTGGTTGCGGTAACGGTCGCCTTATAACGGTGAATGCCGTTTGCAAGGGCCGTTTCGTTATTGTTGTTTTCGTCTGCAATGGAGTTTACGTTGATGTCGGAAGCGTCACCTGCTAAACGGATTTGGCAGGCACTCGGCGTTTTGGCCGTGCCGGTCAGCACGTAATCAAACGTAATATCGTACTGTGTGCCGGCGGTCACGCCGAATTTGGTGGAACGCATATGTGCGTAACTTAAAGCGGCATTGTCACAATCCAACTTCAGCATATAACTGCCGGTAATCGGGTCGGTTTCGCCGCCGGTTTCTTCACCACCGGTTTCGCCCGAATCGCCCGAACCGGTACTGCCGAACAGTGTATCGTCGTAAGCCACAACGGTAGCGGCACCGCCGAAGGCAGAGGTCACCCCTGCGCCGATTTCGGCCTGCGTTCCGCTTCCGTAAACGTAGTACCAGCCGGCCAGCGTGCCCGAAGAAAGATCGTTGGTGATCAGGTTTGTGCTACTGCCGTGAACGGTAACACACGGATTAGTAATATACAAAATGCCGTTGTAAACCAAACGCCAGTTTAAGCGCATTGTGGTACTGCTTTTCGGTGCGGTAACGGTTGCCTTAAAATGATGCAAACCGTTTGCCAGCGCCGTTTCACCGCCGTTGTTTTCGTCGGCAATGCCACGGATAACAGCGCCTGCATTGTCGTCAAAACGAATCTGACAGTCGGCGGGTGTACGAGCCGTGCCGGTCAGCACGTAATCGAACGAAATGTCGTACTGCGTACCGTTGGTCACGCTGAATTTCGAAGAGCGGATATGCGCATAGCTTAAATCGGAACTATCGCAATTCAGCTTCAGCATATATTTGCCGGCCGCCGCCGAGGGAATGGGCATGGCACACATTCCGACCATCAGGCAAAGCACCAACAAAATACCGATCAGTTTTTTGCTCATCTTAAAAACCTCTCTTTTTCTACAAGATAAAAATAGGTCTATACTACTTATATATTAACACAAACCGAAAATCAAAACAATAACAAAATGTTATGCAGTCATATACAATTTGTTTTAAAGATAAAAAGCAGACCTTAAGAAGATCTGCTTTTCGGTTTAATCGTTGTGTAAGCGGTAGGAAAGGGTCATCAAACTGTCGCCGAAATGGACGTTTTCCACCGATACATTCGGGTATTTCATTGCAATGTCAAAGTGGCTGAAATTCCAAAAACCGGTTACGCCCAACCGCACCAGCTGGTCAACCATCGGCTCGGCTTCCTCTTTCGGGATGCACATAATGGCTACGCTCGGGTAATTGTCACGGCAGAAGTCGTCAAGCGTTGCCACGTCACGAACGGGCAACCCGCGAATAACCTGCCCGAACAGCGCTTCTTTGCGGTCAAAAACACCGATCAGGTGAAACCCTCTGCGGGAAAAGTCAATGTGCTGTGCCAAGGCACGACCCAAATTGCCCGCGCCCAGCAAAACCGCGTTTTGCGGACGGTCTAATCCTAAAATCTGCCCGATTTCGGCCTGCAAAAGGTCAATGTTGTAGCCGTACCCCTGTTGACCGAAACCGCCGAAGCAGTTTAAGTCCTGCCGAATTTGGCTGGCGGTCAGTCCCATGCGCTCGGAAAGCTCGCGCGAAGAAATGCGGGAAATACCGGCATTGTGCAGATCCCCTAAAAATCGGTAATAGCGGGGCAATCGGCGAATGACCGAATCGGAAATGTTGTGCGTCGCCATACTATGCAACCTCTTTCATCAATGAATCAAAACTGAAAATCACTTTAGAATACAGTAGTTAAAAACCGTCACAAACTGTAACGCCGTGCCCGCCAAAACAAAAAGGTGGAAAACGGCG
Source organism: Clostridia bacterium (assembly GCA_024404235.1). Classification (GTDB taxonomy): domain Bacteria; phylum Bacillota; class Clostridia; order Oscillospirales; family Acutalibacteraceae; genus UBA737. Next base: position 11,332 of record JAKSQF010000031.1, read on the forward strand.
TGCAGATACCGTACGTTCTTTTTGGCGGCAATGCCGAAAAGTACGGCGCCCACCGTGTAGGCAATTCCGCCGGCAAGCAGGTACCAAAAACCGGTTACGGTAACGGCCTTTACGGTCGGCTTAAGGGCAAAAACAATGACCCACCCGATACCGATGTAGCAAATCATCGAAAGAATACGGTACTTGTGGTGGTCGATCGCCGTAAAGACGACCGCCATGGCACTGATGCCCCAAACAATGCCGAAAATCACCCAGCCGAGGACGGGTGAGAGCTCTCTGATCGGGCCGAGGACAATGGGCGTATAGGTGCCGCAAATCAAAAAGTAAATGGTGCAGTGGTCTAACACCTGCAATACCTTTTTAGCCCGTGTGGCGGTAAGCCCATGGTAGACGCTTGACATTGTGTAAAGAAAAACAAGCGAAACCCCGTATATGGCGGAAGAAACCACCCTGTAAGGGTCATGCCGCAATGCGGAAAAGACTACGCAGATCGCCAAAGCCACAATGCCGAACGCACCGCCGACGATGTGGGTCACCATATTGGCGATTTCTTCGCCGCGGGTGTAGTCGGGAAGCTTTCTGTCAGCCAATTTGGTTCTTGCCATGGTGTTCCTCCTGCGGTAAAATGCCCGAAACGGGCAGAACGGCTTTGCGCCCGAAAAACTTGATACTATAATTATAATACATTGTTAAAAAATTGTCAACCGCAAAAATAAGACCAATCGTTATGCTTTTTGAGTGTATGCCGTTGTGTAAATATTAAAAGTCACCTTTGTAGGGGAGCACTGTGTGCTCCCGATAAAGTTCTTCGAAAACTGCAATAAAATGCGGGCGAACGCAGTTCGCCCCTACGGGGTTGCGGCATATTTGACAAAAATATACCCCGAGGATTTTTACGTCCTCGGGGGTGATTGCTTTTTCGTGCTGATTATTTCACGGTACGAGTTCCACTGCAATGGTAAACGATATAGTTTTCATTGGTATAGTAACCTTGAACTGTAACACTTTGGGCATCGGAAATATTACCGATATCCAAAACCGCCACATAGGTGCAGTTTAAATCTTCGGCGGTGACAAGTTTGCCGTTATTGTAAAACGAATCATACACGCTGTCAACAAAAATTTCCGTTTTTACGCCGTCAATGGTTACAACAAAGCTGATATATGGATAGGATGCAATTTCTTCGGCCGAATCGGAAAGCTTTAAGATCAAACGGGTGTTGCCGTTCTTGTGGGTTTGCGTGCCGATTTTTAAGTTTTCACACCCTTGCTCCAATATGCCACAGTTGGAACAAACCGTCGAACCGTAGACAGTGGTTTTGCTAAAATCATGTCCGTTTACCGAACAATAGGTTGTCGCGAAATGAATATTGGCGAAAAGCAAGTCTTCATTGCCTATGTAAATGCTGGTATTGCTCCATTTTTCAGCACCGGTATAGTAAACATCGGCAATAGCTCTGCAACCAATAAACACATCCGTGCTGATGTAGGAGATGCTGGTGGGAATGGTAACGCTTGTTAGTCCTGCGCAATAAGAAAACGCACCATAGCCGATTGTGGTGACGCTATCCGGAATGGTGATACTCTTCAAGCCCGTGCAATATTCAAACGCCCAACTGCCGATGGAGGTGACGCTGTCCGGAATGGTGATACTCGTCAAGCCCGTGCAACCCGAAAACGCATCCTCGCCGATGGAGGTGACGCTGTCCGGAATGGTGATACTCTTCAAGCCCGTGCATCTGTAAAATGTGGCATCACCGATGGTGGTGAAACTGTCCGGTATCGTGATACTCGTCAAGCCCGTGCAACCCTCAAACGTATACCCGCCGATGGATGTGACGCCGGTGCCAATAGTGATACTCTTCAAGCCCGTGCAATCGTAAAACGCATATTCGCCGATGGTGGTGACGCTGTTCGGAATGGTGATACTCGTCAGCCCCGTGCATTTGTAAAACGCACCCCAGCCGATGGATGTGACGCCGGTGCCAATAGTGATACTCGTCAAGCCCGTGCAATCTTCAAACGCATATTCGCCGATGGTGGTGACGCTGTCCGGAATGGTGATACTCGTCAAGCCCTCACACCAAGCAAACGCATCCTCAGCAATACCAACCGTATCGTTTCTTAAAATAACCGTTGACGGGCAGGTGCCTTTGTATTTATATGCCACTTTTCCGATATAGACCATGCCGTCCGGTTGATTATTGAACCATGCGGTATTGTAAAACGCAGAACCGCCTATGGTGGTGACGCTGTCCGGAATGGTGATACTCGTCAATCCCGTGCAACCGTAAAACGCACAATCGCCGATGGTGGTGACGCTGTCCGGTATGGTGACACTCGTCAGACCCGTGCAACCCTCAAGCGCATACCTACCGATGGTGGTGACGCTGTCCGGTATGGTGATACTCGTCAAGCCTGTGCAACCGTAAAACGCCTCCTTGCCGATGGTGGTGACGCCGTTGCCGATTACCACCGTTTTCATCGTATTGTAGTATTCCTTCCATGGAGCGGTGGTGACATACGTGTAGTTCCCTATATTTGAGTAAAAATAATCCGTCATCGCCCCGGTACCCGAAATGGTAAGGGTAGCAGTCGAAGTGTTGTAACTCCAAGTAAGGTTATCCCCACAC
>JAKSQF010000032.1 GCA_024404235.1 Clostridia bacterium
ACCGGTATGCAGATCAGATACTGTGACCGCTGTCACAAATCGGAAACAAAGGAAATACCCAAAACGACCGATCACGATTGGATTGTTTTGTGTAATGTTTCCGGCAACTGTTATGAGCAAGGATTGAAAACGTGTAAATGCACGCGCTGTAATCTTTGTACCCATGAAGCTTTACCGCAACTTTCACATGAATATTCAAACGATATCTGCGTCCATTGCGGTGCAAGCAATTTCTCTGTAACCTATGATTTTAATCATGATCACTTTACAAATGCCGATGATTTGATTTTGCTTCGGCAGGATATTCTTTGCGGCGAAAATGCTTCCGTGTTTGATGTTAACGGTGACGCGTCGGTAGATGTTCGCGACTTGGTTCACGCCAAGAAAGCATTTGCCGCGGCAAATGAAAAGACATACGATGTTTACGTAAAGGATTATCAAGGAAACAGATCGAATATTATTGTTGCTTACGGGCAAAAATACGGTGGTTCATTGACCGATATCGAAAGTAAATTTTCCGAGAATATTCCCGCAAGAATCGAGCAAAATTTGAGTTATTCCGACGCACAAAATCTTTGTGAATTTATAACCGATAACGGCGGTGTAAGTTGCTTGGTTCAATCCGATATAAGCGATCCGTTCAGAAGCTATGATGTCGTGTTGATCGGTGTTTCCGGAAGCAAAACCGATTTGACTCAGTATATTTATGATTATTATGCTGACGGACGCAGTATAGATATTCTCCGTTCTATGGTGGACGCCGCAGATACCGAGCCGCTTGTTGTATTATCAAGCCAAAAATACGGTCAGGCTATTGAAATAGCGGAAAATATCGAAAATGCCGGCGGTATCGTTGCCGTTATTGAAAACGGTTCCTATCATTCCGTTTTTAATTAAGCCTTGAAAATTTCGGATTTCTTTACCGTTCAAAAAACGGTTTTTTCCCCAATCGGTACGTAATTTCCGATATAAAAATTCCTCCTATGGTAGTTTTGCACTTCCATAGGAGATTTTTTCTATTGCTCGTTTTTGCCGGACGTGTGCTACATATAACCCTCTTATAATTTCTACATTGCAATTATTCATCCTTTTCCGGCACAAAAAACACCGTTTCAAACCTTTCGGTCCGAAACGGTGTTTTGCTGTTTTTATTCGGCCTTTGCAAGCAGGCCGTCGATAAACTGTCTGGCAAGTCGGGCAGATCTTCCGCCGCGTGCTAATGCAAAGCGTTCTGCAAGAAGGTCAAGTTCTTCTGCCGGCATATCAATGGCATTGCCCTGTGCCAAATGATGAACGATATGTAGGAACGTTTCCTTATTCGGCTTTGAAAACGTGACGTGAATACCAAAGCGTTCGGATAGCGAAATAAGTTCCTGCATCGTATCGTTGCGGTGAATATCGTCACCGTCGCGGTCGGAAAACGACTCCTTGATGATGTGACGGCGGTTACTGGTGGCGTAAATGACCACGTTGCTTGATTTCGCCGTCACCGAGCCTTCCAGCACTGCCTTCAGGGCGTTGAAATTGTCGTCGTCTTTCAGGAAAGAAAGGTCGTCGATGAACAATACGAATTTCAGCGGATTTCCGGACAGCTCGTCCAAGATTTTCGGAATACTGCGCAGTTGATCCTTGCGTACCTCAACAATACGCAGACCCTCGTCCCACAAAGCATTTGCAACGGCCTTTACGGTCGAAGATTTGCCCGTTCCGGCGTCGCCCGTCAGCAGGATGTTTGCCGCCGGTTTTCCCTGCAATAAGGCCTTGGTGTTGTCCATAATGACAGCACGCTCACGCTCGTAATCCACAAGGTTTGAAAGCGCCGTCTTGTCGGGATTCTGCACGGGAACGATGTTGCCGGATTCATCCACGTAGAACATACGGTTTTTGGCGTAAATGCCATAGCCGTATTTGCCGATATTTTCCGCACGGTGCAGATAAATATTCTTCAATTGCAAACGGGTTGTAGTGACATCGGGCAAAAAGCTGTCGTACTTGCATAGGGAGCAACGCTCACTTCCCCTAAGGTTTGCAACCTCCTGCAGGGTGTCCAATTCGGCATCAAGCGTTTGTGACATATACGCCGGAACGCTTTCGCCGAAGCCCAGCGTTTTTACGTAAACGTTTTCGCTGTTGGAGCACAGCTCTTTGACGTACTCACCCAAATTACCGCCGTTTGCTCTGTAAAGGGAAGCCACGAACTCGGCATAGGTCGAGTTCGTGGGGTTTTCAAGATAAGCGCAAAGCAGGGAAAGTACCCTGTCCTGCAACAGTTCTCTGAATATGCAAAGGGATTGCAGTTTTTCTTTTAAACAATTCATATCAGTTCAAAATAGCTCCCGATGCGCCGCCGGAAACCAGTGCGGCATAACGCTTCAAATAACCGGACAATTCCTTGGTCTTCGGTACAAAGTTCTTCATACGCTCGGCAAGAACGTCGGCATCGACCTTCAACTCAATGGTGTTTTCGGGGATGTTGATGCTGATAATATCGCCGTCCTCCACAACACCGATCAAACCGCCCGAAGCGGCTTCCGGCGTAACGTGTCCGATGCAGGCGCCACGGGTAGCCCCGCTGAAACGACCGTCGGTGATCAGCGCTACGCTGCTGCCGAGTCCCATGCCCATAATGGCAGAGGTCGGATTCAGCATTTCGCGCATACCGGGGCCGCCCTTCGGACCCTCGTAACGGATCACGACCACGTCGCCGGCAACGATTTTGCCTGCGTTAATGGCACTTTGCGCCTCTTCTGCGGAGTCAAATACCTTTGCCGGACCTTCGTGTACCAGCATTTCGGGTAATACGGCCGAACGCTTGACAACACTGCCCTCGGGGGCGAGGTTGCCCTTCAGCACGGCGATACCGCCCGTTTGGCTGAACGGGTTGTCGATCGGTCGGATGATTTCCGGATTTAAGTTTTCACAGCCTGCAATGTTTTCGGCAACGGTTTTGCCCGTTACGGTTATACAATCGGCATTCAGCAGATTTTTCTTTGCAAGTTCGTTCATAACGGCATAAACACCGCCGGCTTCATCCAAATCTTCCATATAAGTGCGTCCGGCAGGGGCCAAGTGGCACAGATTCGGCGTTTTGGCGCTGATTTCATTGGCAATATCCAAATTCAGTTCAACACCGCATGCGTGCGCAATGGCCGGCAGATGTAACATACTGTTGGTGGAACAACCCAGCGCCATATCGACCGTAAGTGCATTCATCAATGCTTCCTTGGTCATAATGTCGCGCGGGCGGATGTCCTTTTTCAGCAGTTCCATAACCGCCATACCGGCGTGCTTTGCAAGCTCGATTCTGGCAGAGTATACGGCCGGCACGGTGCCGTTTCCGCGAAGTCCCATACCAAGGGCTTCGGTCAGGCAGTTCATGGAATTGGCGGTATACATACCGCTGCAGGAACCGCAGGTCGGACAGGTTTTGCATTCGTATTCCAAAAGCTTTTCGTCGTCCAACTTGCCGGCATTATAAGCACCAACTGCTTCAAACATACTGGAAAGGCTGGTTTTTCTGCCTTCTACTTTACCGGCAAGCATCGGGCCGCCGCTGACAAAAACGGTGGGGATGTTCACTCTTGCCGCCGCCATTAAAAGGCCGGGTACGTTTTTGTCGCAGTTGGGTACCATAACAAGACCGTCAAAGCCGTGTGCCAAAGCCATGGCTTCGGTGGAATCGGCAATCAAATCACGGGTAACAAGGGAATATTTCATTCCCGTATGACCCATGGCAATACCGTCACAAACGGCAATGGCAGGGAAGACAATGGGCGTACCGCCCGCCATTGCAACGCCCATTTTTACGGCGTCGACGATTTTGTCAATGTTCATGTGTCCCGGTACGATTTCGTTATAGGAGCTGACAATACCGATCAGCGGTCGTTTCTGCTCCTCTACGGTAAGTCCCAGCGCGTGAAACAAACTGCGATGCGGTGCGTTCTGCACACCGTCAACTACGTTTTCTTTACGCATAACAGTTCCTCCTGTTAGTTGTTGATCAGCTTGTCCTCATCGCTCCAGCTGTAGAGTTTGCGGATATCTGCACCAACGACCTCGGAAGGATGTTCGCTGGCAAGCTTTCTCATAGCATTGAAGTGGACCTGAGCGCCGGCAGAAGACATATCCAGCAGGAAGTCCTTTGCAAAGGTACCGTCCTGAATGTTGCTGAGGATCTGCTTCATGGCCTTTTTGGTGTCCTCGGTAATGATCTTCGGACCGGTGATGTAATCGCCGTATTCAGCCGTGTTGGAGATGGAATAACGCATACCGGCAAAGCCGCTTTGATAAATCAGGTCAACAATCAGCTTCATTTCGTGAATGCACTCGAAGTAAGCGTTTCTCGGGTCGTAACCGGCTTCAACCAAGGTTTCGTAACCGGCCTGCATCAAAGCGCAGACACCGCCGCACAAAACAGCCTGTTCACCAAACAGGTCGGTTTCGGTTTCAGTACGGAAGTTGGTTTCCAAAACACCGGCACGGGCGCCGCCGATACCCAGCGCATAAGCAAGACCTAAATCCCAAGCATCGCCGGTAGCATCCTGCTCAACAGCGATCAGGCAGGGAACACCCTTGCCGACCTGATACTCACTACGGACGGTGTGGCCCGGGCCCTTGGGGGCGATCATGATAACGTTGACGTTCTTCGGGGGCTTAATGCAGCCGAAGTGAATGTTAAAGCCGTGTGCAAAAGCAAGGGTTTTGCCTTCGGTCAGGTTCGGCTCGATGGATTCTTTGTAAAGAGCAGCCTGCTTTTCATCGTTGATGAGGATCATGATGATGTCGGCAACCTTGGCGGCTTCGGCGCTGGTCATGACCTTAAGGCCCTGTGCTTCGGCCTTGGCCCAGCTTTTGGAGCCTTCATAAAGACCGACAACAACGTCCACACCGCTGTCCTTCAAGTTCAAAGCGTGTGCGTGACCCTGGGAGCCGTAACCGATGATGGCAACGGTCTTGCCGCTGAGCTTTTGCAAATCACAGTCCTGTTGATAAAAAATTCTGTTTGCCATTTTCAAATACCTCTTTCTATGAAATGTTTTAATATTTTTTGTCAAAGCGCGGTTGGACGTTTCGACGAATAGATGTGTGTTTCGTCCTGCCTGCAATAACGGGCGGGACGTCATTCGGCGGTTATTAAATCATTATACATCAAACCTGCCGCAAATTCAAATCATTACAGCATTAAATTTTGACGCAGTGTTGCGCCGCCCTTTTCGATGGAAGCCGTGCCGGAGCGACAAATCTCAAGAATGGTGTATTCGCTCATCAATGCGATGAAATCGTCCATTGTTGCGGCGGTACCGATCAACTGCAGAACGATGGAATCCTTGGTGTAATCAATCGTTTCCGCCTTGAAGGCGTCGGCCGCGGCATAAATTTCACTGCGGGTCTTTGAATCGTTTTTCAATTTGATCAGCATGACCTCACGGCTGATGGAGTTGTCGGTCAGCAATTCCTTGATGGCATAGACGTCGGGCAACTTGTAAAGCTGGTTGATCAACTGCTGCTTGCCGTTTTCGGTACCGTCAAAGGTGAAGGTGAGGCGGGAATATTTGTCCGATTCGGTTTCGCTGGCACTTAAAGAGCTGATGTTGAACTGGCGTCTGCGGAACATACTGGTCAGGCGGTTCATTACGCCAAATTGATTTCGAACTAAAATCGCTAAGGTGTAGCGGTTCATAATTCCACCTCCAGTTTTGTAATAATGTCATCCATACTGCCGTTGGGCGGAAGCATGGGCAAAACAAATTCATCTTTGCCGATCATACAGTTGATGACGTACGGCCCTTCGGCAGTAAAGGCGGTTTTCAGTGCCGCATCCAAGTCTTCGGGTGTATCGACCGTCACACCGTCTGCGCCGACGGCCTTTGCAAAGGCGGCAAAATCCATTTTATTATCCAAAACGGAATTGGAATAGTGCTTGTCGTAGAGCAGCGTTGGGCACGGGCGTACCATACCCAACACGCCGTTATTCAACAGCAGGATTACAACGGGAATGTGGTAACGAACGGCGGTCGTCAGCTCGTTCATATTCATCACAAAGCTGCCGTCACCCGTAACCAAAACACTGCGTTCACCCGTGCCGTAAGCCGCACCGATGGCCGCACCGAAGCCGTAGCCCATAGTGCCCAGTCCACCGCTGGATGCAAATCTGCGCGGCTTTTTGAAGACCAAATTCTGTGCCGACCACATCTGATGCTGGCCAACGTCGGTACAAACTGCGGTATTTTCACCTAAGTATTTGTTTAAGGTCATAATCGCTCTGCGCGGGGTAAGACCCTCGCGGTTGTCAAGGTAGGATTCTTCCTCTTCCTTCAGCGCATTGACCTTGGCGGCCCATTCGGGCTTTTCGCTCTTGTTGATCAAGGGAAGGAGCTGTTGCAACGTCAGTTTAACGTCACCGCGCAGACCGCAGGCGGCATTGACCGTTTTGCACAGTTCGGAGCCGTCTACGTCAATGTGAACGATTTTAGCGCCTCTGGCAAATTTTTGGCGGTTGCCGGTCACACGGTCGTTGAAGCGAACACCCAGCGAGATGATCAGATCGGCATTGTGCATCGCCATAGAGGAGGCAAAGTGCCCGTGCATACCCTGCATACCGAGGAAGCGGGGATGATCGGTCGGAATGGCCGAAAGACCCATTAAGGAACAACCGATGGGTGCATCGATTTTGTCGGCCAACTCCAGCATTTCGTCCTGCGCTTCGGAGGTGATCAGGCCGCCGCCGAAGTAAATCAACGGCTTTTTGCAGGCGTTGATATATTTGGCCGCCTCTTGAATACGCAGTTCCTTCGCTGCAAAGGCTTCGTCCTTTACAACGGGCGGCTGCTGTGTGTAATCACATTTTGCGACCTGTACGTCCTTCGGAACGTCGATCAGTACCGGTCCCGGTCTGCCCGATTTTGCAAGCTTGAAAGCCTCGCGAATGGTGTCGGCCAAATCCTCGACCTTACCGACAAAGTAGTTATGCTTGGTAATCGGCAAAGTGATACCGGTAATATCTATTTCCTGAAAACTGTCGGTACCGATCTGTCCGGTCGGTACGTTGCCGCAAATGGCTACCATAGGTACCGAGTCAAGATAGGCGGTGGCAATACCGGTAACAAGGTTGGTTGCCCCCGGTCCCGAGGTTGAGATCACCACGCCGACCTTACCCGTGGTACGGGCATAACCGTCGGCGGCGTGAGTTGCACCCTGCTCGTGTGCCGTCAGCACGTGATTGATTTCGTCCTGATGATTATAAAGACTGTCATAGACGTTCAGAATCTGTCCGCCGGGGTAACCGAAAACGGTGTCGCACCCCTGCTCGATTAAGGTTTTCACCAAAATATCTGATCCGGAAAGAAGCATACAATCATCCTTTCTATGTATTTATAATTTTAATAATTGTTCCGTAATTTTTTGCACGTTTTTGTGCCGCATAATGCCGATTTCATCGGCGCTTCCTTATATTGTAACACATCTGCCGCCGGTTTGCCAACAGTTTTATGCGTGCAATAAGAAATTTTGTCGAACCTCGGCCGTATTTAACCGTTGTTTGTTTCCGCAATGACTTCCACTTCGACCAAAGCGCCCTTTGGCAACTCTTTTACCGCCACACAACTTCTGGCCGGCTTTTCGGTGAAGTATTGCTCATAAACGGCGTTAAAAGCGGCAAAGTCCGACATTTCGGCAAGAAAGCATACCGTTTTTACGGCACGTTCCAACGAACTGCCGGCGGCGGTCAAAACCGCACTTAAATTTTTGCAGACCTGATGCGTCTGTTCGGCAATATCGGTGCCTTCCAGCATACCCGTTTCGGGGTTCAGCGGAATTTGTCCGGAGGTAAAAACAAGACCGTTTACAACAATCGCCTGCGAATAAGGGCCGATTGCCGCCGGTGCTTTATCGGTTTGAACTTTGTTACTCATCATAAAAACTCCTTTCGGTATCGAATGAAAACAAACACCCGCCTCAAAGCGTTTAATTGCTTTGAGACGGGTGTAAACGTTTCGCTTATCACTCGCGGTACCACTCAAATTGCGGGAAAAACCGCCACCTCTTCGAAGTCGGAAAACTTCTATGCATTGACGCAGCATCCACGGGATCCCCTACACACTTGCGCTTCAGGTCTCCGGCTCGAAAGGGACAGGTCAAGGTATACGGCATACTGAATTGCACCAAACATCAGCTCTCTGAAATGCTTTTCGCAATGACCACTCTTTGTCATAGCCTTTACATATTATATCTCCTATATTTTATCATTGCTGTTCGATAATGTCAAGTGCTTTTCGGAAAGTTATGTTGCCGGCGCATTATTGCAGAAAAAAATTGTTGAAATTTCAAAAAAACTATTGAAGAGCAGTTGTTTTTTTGGTATAATAGAACAAAATTATTGAATTCCCAAAAGCCGTTTTGCGTTTTCACCGAAAATCTTGGCCTTTTCTTCGTCGGTCAGCGGCAGATTTTGCAGGATTTCGACGTACTGCTTTTGATCTGCCCAAGGCGAATCGGTCGCAAACAGAATGCGGTCGGCACCGTGCTTTCGGATGATTTCCACGCACTTTTCGGGGTAGGCGTGCAAAACGAATGCCGTATCCATATAAACCGGCTTGCCGGCAAGCTTTTCAAAAACCTCTTCCGGCAGAGAACAGCCGCCCATGTGGGCAAGGATCAGTTTGCCGTCAATGATCCCTTTCAGGCGGTCTAACACCCGTAAGACCATATCGGGCGTGCAGTGAACGTCCTGCGGAAAACCGACGTCGACACCGGCGTGGGTCACGATCAGTAAATTGCGGCGTGCGGCCAGCTCTAAAATGCGGATATACCGCTCGTCGTCAAAATAAACGCCCTGATAATCGGGGTGGATTTTAATGCATTTCAGTCCGGCGGCGACGATGCCGTCCAAAATATCTTCAACGTTTTCACATTCGGGGTGAATGGCACCGGCATAAAAGACACCGTCCTTGCCGTTCAGCTCGGCCGAAAGTCGGTTGATGCTGTCAACCTGCTTGACGGCGGTCGCCACGGGTAACACCACGGAACCGTCAACACCGCCCTTGCGCATGGATTCCTTCAAGGCATCCAGCGTGCCGCGTCGATAGGGCTTTACGTTGCCGAGCTTTGCCAAATGGTCGATCGTTGCATCGGCAATGCGGTCGGGAAAAGTGTGGGTGTGAAAATCAATAATCGTCACAGGCGTCAGCCTCCGTTCCTTTATTTGCGGTCATTATAGCATATTGCACCGCAACTTTCAACCATAATCGGTTTTAATGGTTTACCCATTGAAATATAGCAGAAGTTACAAAAAGAAGGAGAGTTTCCAATGGCAAAGTATTACCAGCCCGAAATTGAAACCGCTTCCCGTGAAGAAATTATCCGTATTCAGAACGAGAAGATCGTCAAACAGGTCAAGCACGTTTATGAAAACGTACCCTACTACCGTAACCTGATGGACGAAAAGGGCGTAAAACCCGAAGATATTAAAAGCATTGACGACATCAAAAAGTTGCCGTTCTTAACCAAAAACGACCTGCGCGAGGCCTATCCGTACGGCCTGCTCGGTACCGATTTAAAGAATTGCGTCCGCATTCAGTCCACCTCCGGTACGACCGGTAAGCGTGTTGTAGCTTTTTATACCCAGAACGATATTGAACTGTGGGAAGAATGTTGCGCCCGTGCAATCGTAGCGGCAGGCGGTACAGAAGAAGACGTTTGTCAGGTTTGCTACGGCTACGGCCTGTTTACCGGCGGCCCCGGTTTGAACGGCGGCTCGCACAAGGTCGGCTGTTTGACTCTGCCGATGTCTTCCGGCAACACCGACCGTCAGATCCAGTTTATGATGGATCTCGGTTCCACCATTATCTGCTGTACCCCGTCTTATGCGGCCTACATCGGTGAAACTCTTGCCGAAAAAGGTTACAAGCCGGAGGCTAATAAACTGAAGGCCGGTATCTTCGGTGCAGAACCGTGGACTGAAGAAATGCGCCGCAGTATTGAAAAGAGCCTTGGCATCAAGGCATACGATATTTACGGTCTGACCGAAACCAGCGGTCCGGGCGTGTCCTTCGAATGCGAAGAACAAACCGGTATGCACATCAACGAAGACCATTTTTATGCCGAAATCATCGACCCCGAAACGGGCGAAGTTCTGCCCGAGGGTTCAAAGGGTGAATTGGTCTTTACCTCCCTTGATAAGGAAGGCTTCCCGCTGCTGCGTTACCGCACCCGTGATATCTGCGTATTGACCCGTAAAAAATGCTCCTGCGGACGTACCCACGTTAAAATGTCCAAGCCGATGGGCCGCAGTGACGATATGATGATCATCCGCGGCGTCAACGTCTTCCCGAGCCAGATCGAAACCGTTTTGCTCAACGAAGGTTATTCGCCCAACTATCAGATCTTGGTCGACCGTGTCAATAACACCGATACGCTTGATATCAACGTTGAGCTCAATCCCGACCAGTTCTCGGATAAGGTTGCGGAAATTCAGGCACGTGAAAAGGCTTTGGAATCGGCCATGCGTACCATGCTCGGCATCGGACCGAAGGTTCACCTTGTAGCACCGAAGTCCATTGTCCGCAGTGAAGGTAAGGCCGTCCGTGTTATCGATAACCGTAAATTACACGATTAAATAACGATAGGAGAAAACATTATGGCAATCAAACAACTTTCTGTATTTGTGGAAAATAAGCAGGGAAAACTGGTTGATACCGTGCGCGCCATTTCGGCCGCCGATATCAATATCCGTGCAATGAGCATTGCCGATACCAAGGATTTCGGCATCCTGCGCCTGATCGTTTCGGATAACGAAAAAGCGATTGCTGCGCTGAACGAAAACACCGTTGTGACCACCACGCAGGTCATCGCGGTCAAGATGGACGATAAGGCCGGCGCACTTTGTAATATCCTTTCCGCTTTAAGCGAAAGCGGCATCGACGTAGAATATATGTACGCCTTTACGGCTTCGGCCGATTTCGGTGCGTACGTGGTCGTCCGTGTGGATGACGTCGCCGCGGCTGAAAAGGCACTGGGCGATAAGGGAATTGCCACCTTGAACGAAACGGATATGAAAAAGCTGTAAGCAACAATCATTAAAAACGGGCAGGCTTCAAAAAAGCCTGCCCGTTTTACTTTTTTATTCGGTTGTTATTTTAAGAATAGTGTTGCTGTCGTCTACCGTAAAGGCGTACAACTCATCAGGGGTGTAATCTACGTACTCCTGCCACATCAGTTCACCGTCGGTGATGCGGACGATATTATCCTTAAAGGTGTGGCTCATACCCTTGGTGGCGTTGATCTGCAAATTTCCTTTGCAGGTAAACATATTGCCGATGAAAGAAACGTTTTCGCTGCGCACGCAGGGACACTCTACACTTGTGTTGGCATTGTCGATCACGTTGTTTCGTACAATCACGCCCGTGCCGTTGATGTGGTGATTAAAGGGCTTCGGGCAATCCTTGATGTAGTTGTTTTCCACGATCCAGTCGCGGGTATGCTCGTCAAGGTAAAAAGCCAGCTTCGGGCTGCGCATGGGATCGGGCGTCAAACCGAAAACCATATTGTTGCGCATAACGCCGTTTTTGTAGCCGATCGTGTAAATGGCGGCACCGTCGTTCAGCTTGCGCATGGTGTCCGAAACGATATTTCCCTCCACAACAACGTTATCTCCGCCGACGCTGATGCCGGAATAGGGGGTGTGGTCTACCCGATTGCCGATAACACGGGTGTGGCGGGTGTAAAGTCCGATCGAAGCATAGTAGTCAATGCCGGTATGGTGAACGGTACAGTTTTCCACTAGCGAGGAGCATCCCTGTTCCTGTTCTTCGTAAGGCGTGTAGAGATATTCGTCATTGATGCCGATCCAAATACCGCCGGCACCCAAGGTGTTGAACTGACTGTTCTTTACCGTGATATTCGTGCCGGTAAAGCGAACGCCCATACCGCCGCTGTTCGCAACGGTGATGCCGTCTATTGTAACGTTGTCTACGTCAAATCCGTCAATGGCACCGGCAACACGCTGTGCGCCGAATTCGGCGGCACCCAAGGCACTGGTACAACCGGTAAACTGAAGACCTTTGACGGTAATATCCTTACAGCCGTCCATCTTGATGATGGAATAGGTCATCGGTACGGTGACGGTCAGCGGTTTCGAAAGCATTTCTTCGTCGGGGAAGATGAAGATTTTGCGCTGCTCCTTGTCAAGATACCAATCCAGCGGCTCGGTCATGCCTTCAACCGTGTTGAATACGGTGTATTCGTGGTGGAAAAATGCTGCCGGCGGATGTCCGCATTCACTTGAAAGGGTAAAGGTGTTGCTTTCTTTATCCATTCCGTCAATGCCGACAAAGGATTCGTCCCAATCGTGATACACGATGATTTCGGCGTTTTTGTAACGGAAATCGGCCGGAATTTCCTCCGGTGTGTAAATCAGCGTGGTCAGTTCTTCGTGGGTGGGCTTGCGTTTCCAACCGTTGCCGAAGGTCGACATCCACGGCACGTCCCACTCGTTTTTGTGGGTCAGCGTGCCCGTTTTCGGAAAACGGGCCTTGTTCAGATAACGCCCATTTGCACAGATCATTCTGAAATCGGTGGAAAAGCTTTCGTCTAACTGCCGATACAAAAATCCGGTGTCGGCATCACGCTCAAATCCGTCGATCGCCACACTGCCGCTGAAGGTCGCCGTGCCCGTTCCGTCGCTTTCAAGAATAAGACCGCAATCCCGCTCGTCCAATACCACGGCAGAAGCGTAGTAAATACCCGGACGTACAAGAATATGTTTACAACCGGTTTCTCTCGAACGGTCGACCGCTTGTTGCAGGGTAGAAATCGGCCCGTCGGTTGAAAGAATAATGTATTGTTCCATAATAGAACCCCATTTCGCAAGAAAATATTCAAACATATATTATAATACAAAAAATAGACTGTCAAGCATTTGGCCGGAATCTGAGTAAAATTCGGCTTTTTCAAAAAAAACTCTTGCACCCGTTTGGGCAATATGATAATATTTTTTCAGAATATGTCGGAGGAATGAAACGATGACGAAAGAAGAAATGTTTTTTGGCGCAAAATGGGTTTGCGCCGGTGAATATGCGTCAACCGGCAACGAAGTGCCGGATGCGAACGGTACACCGCATTTTCCGGTTTTGCGCGGCAAATTTACGGCGTCAAGCGGCGACCGTGTGACACTTCGTGTAGTGGGTCTCGGCTTTTTCCATTGCTACATCAACGGCAAAGAGGTCACCACGCAGAAATATCTTCCGCTGGCAACGGATTACGAGCCGAGAAACGGCTATCCGTCGGCAGAAACACTGTTCGGCCATCGCTTATACGTTCCGCAGTTTGACGTGACCGATTTGGTACACGACGGCGAAAACACCGTTGCCGTGCATTTCGGCGGCGGTTGGTATACCTATGAGGTCGCAGGTTACGGCGATCCGAAAGCAATTTATGATATTGCGGTCGAAAACGTCGACGGCGTGCGGCATTTCGGCTCCTCCGAAAAGGATAAAATCGGCGACGGTTTTGTAAAGACCTATTATTTCACCACTAGCGAAAACCACGATTATACCGATTTTGACGACGCCTGCTTCGGGAACGATTTTGACGATTCGGCTTGGCAAAATGCCGTGTTGGCGGCACCGCTTGAAACCGAGTATTTGCAAACGAATTGCCCATGTGACGCCGAAATGCAGGAAATTCCGTTTGAATTTTTGGACGAAAAGAACGGTGAAAAGGTTTA
>JAKSQF010000033.1 GCA_024404235.1 Clostridia bacterium
ATCCTCCCGCGAAAAATCGCCGGCAAAACGCACGGGCGGAACGTCGTCCACTTCCGTATGGATGCCGAACTGTTTTACCGACATTGCCGGGAAGGTGTACTGATAAATCAAGCGCTTTCTTCTTGAAAAATTGATATCCGACTCTTCCAGTATCACCTGAAAATCAATCGGCTTGCCTGCATCGTCATACATCGAAAGGTGGTGATTGTCGGGGCGTTTTTCAAACAATTCGGTCTCGACGACGGTCGTCACGTCATAGGGGTGCGGATTCAAAACGACGAAACAATCGTCACCGTCCTTGATTTTCGGCAATGACGCCGAAAACTTGAAAAAGCCGGTCATAAACTCGCTGTTTACAAGCTCGATGGCGTGCAGAGCCTTGCGGATAGAAGAATCGGTACCCGATTTTACCGCCGTGCCGGACAGAACGTCGTGAAAAGCAATTTGGCAAAGGATCTTTTCAGCCTGCAAAAAGACCGCCTTATCGTATTCATAAATACCGACCATGCCCAGCATACTTAAAAAGCGCTCGGCACGGTAGAGGTGGTTTTCCAAATCGTCGTGCACCTTTTTAATGGCGTGAACGGAAGAATAGCTTTTAATCAAAGCCAAAATTTCATCGGAAAAGGTCTGCGTGGGTGTGATATTGACGAAATAGTTTTCGGGGGTGGAGTGGGTGATTTCCCATTCGCCCTTTTTTTCGTCCGCCAAGGTGAGGATATCGTCAAAATCCTTGCGGGAATTGACGCCGCCGTGATTGCCGACGCCCCAAAGAACGAGGATGTCGTCTTCGGGATCGTTGGCGTAAACTTCGGCCTTGCGGGTGATGTCCCTTTTCGCAAAGCCAATCTGACTGCAATAGATATCAAGATCCTCCTGCCGTAAAGCCTTGACCGTAGAACCGTCGTACCCTTCCCAGTTAAAGGGGCCGTGCGGCAAAGACGGTGCCCAATAAAAATTCGACAGCGGACGGCAGAAAACGTACGAATCGAAGCCGGTCTTTTTCAAGATTTGCGGAATGCCTCTGCCGTGGGCAAAGGCGTCAAAATTCACGGCTGTTGTGGGGTAGGTATTGAATTTTTCCTTAAAATACTCCTTGCCGACGCTGATTTGGCGCAAAATCGACTCACCGGAAGGCACCATACAATCGGGTTGACAGTACCAACCGCCCATAATGTGCCACTTGCCTTTTTGGACCAATTCCCTGATTTCGTCAAACAAAACGGGATCGTACTTTTCAATATACTCGTAAAGGATGACCTCGTTATGGCAGAAGATATAATCGTATTCTTCGGCAAGGCGAACGGCGCTGTAAAAGGTGCAAAGTGCCGCCGAAGCGCCTTCGGCCCAATCCCACTGCCAAACGGGATCCAAATGCGAGTTGCAGACTAAATGTAATTTTTTCATTGCTTTCCCCCAAAAGAAAAATAAGCGCCAACAACAAATTTTTTCAGTTTAGTGTAAGTCGCATATATCACAACATCGTTAAAAGCCGCCTGTTACCAGACGGCTTTTAAAACCAATTAGAATTTATCAGCAATCGTATTTGCCAAATCTGCCAACGGCGAGTTTTTTGCGCCACCGAAATCAAGGTTGCCCCAATCGAGATCATCCTGCGTTCCAGCGTTGGAAACTGTTAAAATATCTTGTGCCGTTTCGATGATATTCATCTTGGATTTTTCGTATTTCATATCTGTTTCTCCTTTCAAATCACTGCTTGTCCGGTTGGAAGTCCACACAAGGTCAAGCATTTTTACCGTATCTCAATTTTTTGATTGACAAAATCGGTTGTCACGCAAACGCTTCCGTCAATAACCGTATAATCAGCAGAATCCAGTTGTCTGCCGTTCACGAATACCGTCGGATTTCTTTTTTCGGTCTTCAACTCGATATTGACCTTTAAACCGTAGCGATTTCCGCTTACGCTTTCCAGAATAACATAATCCGAACCGATTTCTAAATCATAATTCACCCGATGGAACCGCAAGTTTTCCATACGCCAGTAAGTCATACCTTCCGGCAATTGAGGACGAATGCTCAAAGTTTCGGAAGTTTTTCCGGACAACCCGAAAAATGCTTCCGGAATTGCCGAACACAGAACGGCGTTCTCAATAAATTCACGGTCCAGACCCAACGCACCGGCCGTACCGTCCCCTTGCAAAGCAATTCCCTGTTGATTGTAATATGCACGGTAGAAATCCTTTGCTGAATAGGTACTCCCATTAAAGGCTGACAGTACTTTCAAGTACCAATCTTTAATTTCGCACAGGCGCACAAATGCATTTTCGATTCCACTGTATTGCGCACGAGCCAAAAGATCGTAATAGCCGGTAAACAATACAGCGCCTCCATCTTGCACAGAGGATCCGAACGCAGCGTTCGCTTCAGCGGAACTGTAATCGGAAACATATTGTGAGCTATTCTTCACCGTAGTGGTGCGCGGGGCGAATTCATATGCATAAATATCACTACCGGTTACGGTATCTCCGGCAACCGTTCTTTCACCATTGATCCAAGAAAGAACACTTGCAGCCTGCGCATCGGTCGCCAAACCAAACGACACAGCCATATTATTGAATATTACCGAGCCATAATCCACAGGATTTCCCATGCGGTTAAAGCCATCAATGAAACGTCCCTTGGTCGAATCAAAATAACCGGTTTTTGCAGAATAGTTGACCGGTTGTTGCACTGCCGATTGAACCGACTGTGCCAATTGATTTATATCGGCAACCGATAAATGCCAGTAAATGTTTTGTCGGTCAAAATTCTTTACGGTAGCCGGCGAAATAGAAATTTCATTCTGTTCGGCGGCATTTTCCAGATAGGCCAAATCTTCCAAACAGCGATAATACAACGTTTGTGCATATACCGATTTTGTCGGCAAAGACAGAATATCCCAATAACTGCTTGCAATCGTATGATTGCGACTATCCGTACGGATGCCGCCGTCATGACCGCAGAAGTTAGACAGGTCTATCATGCCGTCATCGCCCGCCAGATTATAAATCATAAACATACACGCACTGCGATAACGATTGAGGTTATCTCGCAAGGTTTTGGCGTCACCGGTATATTCATAATACAGCCTTGCCGTTTCTAAGAAATTATAAGCATTATCAACCTGACGGGAATCCAAATTGCCGCGCACGTAATTCAGATTGATATTTCCGGTAAGCGTCTTCCCCGATTTTGCGGTTACGGTAATTTTTAAATCGTAAATAGATTTATTTTTACCCCATTCTTTATGCAGATACATCGGCAGATAGATATGCTCGGCATAATGGGTACCGTACGTCTGCGGCAAAACCGAGTAATCTTTTACACTGACCGTTTGCCAGGTGCCGCGAAGCAGCTGATTTTTCCAAGAAACCGTGATGTCATCAACAGCATCTTCCCTGATATCCCAACGCAGATCCATTTCCAAGAACGGTGATTCTGCCGTTTTGATAATTGCATCCCACGAAGAAATATTGTAGCTCAGTTCGGTTGCATTGCTGACGGTTGTTTTATAATAACCTGACCCAACCGACGAGGTGGATGCGCCGGTAACAGACCATCCTTCTGTTTTTCCGCTGTTAAACTCCCAATCATAATCCTTATAAGCACCATAGTTCGGGAACGGCCAACCCATTCCAAATTGTCCGGCCGGGTCAACAGCCGGATTTTCAAGATTGTTGAAAGATGACCAGACGTAGCCGTAATCGTCAACCGGAATACTATACAACCACGTCCGCATAGCCTCGAACTTGTCGGTCTTGAAATTATCGGTCGTGCTGTTATACCACAGCATACTTTGGGCTTCCCAAGCCTTCCATGCCGTTGAATAGGAGCCCAACTCCACGCCGCGAAGCGAATTTGCTCCGCCGCTGAACTGACGCACGTAAAAATCGTTCAGGAAAGTGTCTAATTCTTGATTAGAGCTCTTAAAATGCAACGAGGTACCGTTGCTATCCTTCTCATAAGTGTAGCTCTTTATATCCATTCCGAGCAACACTTTATGTAAGGCGATCATATCGTAAATGTCAGCGATTAGGTTTTCATCCAAATCCGCTAAAGATTCTTCAAAAAAGGCGGCCGTTCCGACCAGTGCTTTTTTAAAGCGAACCAAATCGCGTACATCTACCGATGCATCAGCATTGACGTCACCGATTGCAAAATCTTTGCAAACCAACACGTCATCATAAACAACGATGGCATTTTCCGCAAAGAAACGCTGCTTCAGGGCAATTCTTGCGGCACTTGTCGTTCTCGGAGTCGTAAAGCGGTACTCCAACAGTTTCCAACCGTTTGAGTTTTCCCTTAATGCCGCAAAGGTCTGCGTTCCGCCAAGCAAACGGTCACCGTCCTCCACAGCAATACCTAACTGGGTTCGGCCTTCGGTGAAAACGTGCACGTAAACACGATAGGCGGTATTTGCCTGTAAGGTAAATGCCGGCGAAACGATGCCGTTTTCTTCTTCACCTGTTGTGGCAATATGCTGAACCGCCGCAGCTTGACCGTTAAAACCGTCCGCATAAGAAACCAGCGTGTCCTTGTCGATGTTTTTGCTCCATCCTGAAACCGAAGTGTCAAAACCGCCATTCGGCACAATGCTTTCTACCTTCGGAACATCCGAAGAAGTCAGCAAATTACGCCAGCCGTTTTCGGTATAAATAAAGGAAACCGGACCGAGATACTCGCCATCTGTACCAAGCATATAGGCGGCATCCACTGTTAAAACAGCATTCTTTACCACGTTTGCATTCATCAAGTTGATGCGGAAAATACCGTTTTCACGCTTTTTCATCAGTAATCCGCCAAACAGTGACGTTCTGCCGTCCGACTCGGTAATGCGCATCGCCACCTCGCCCCCGACGGGTGAAAACACCGTTCCGACAGAGGCCGTCGGGAAGAATTCATCACCACAGCGAATATCTAAATATTCCGTTGTACCGCCCACCAAGGTCGGTTCAAGATGCTCTTTATTGGAAATATACGCAAAGCCGCCCGTGGCCGTATACTTCACATTATCGATAACCGTAAAGAAATCGGGCTTCAAGACCACGGAAAATTCTTCAGCAATGGCATTGTAATAGGCGCTGTTGATTTTCAGTTCCATATTATTGCCGCTGACATAAAGAATGATTGGCGTTTTGAAGGAATCAATCACATTAGCCGGGAAATAATTGAATGCATACCCGACAGTGGAAGTTTCCGCATTGATTTGCGCGACCGATTTCCCGCCCACAAAAATGCGTTCGGTCATTGCGTAGTAATTTTCGGTAAAAGCATCGTAAGCAATTCCCGAAAATGCCGGAATTTCCCGATCGAATACGATATTGAAGCTTTGATATCCTTCCGAAACGGTGCTGTTATTAAAGACTGAAATGCCGAAATTCGAAGTTTCGGTATAACTCAGCCAACGAAGTCGATCGATTGCGATTTTTTCCACCGCAAAGGATTGTTCGGTATCTAACCCATAGTGGCGATCCTCGATATCGTACCCAAAATCGTCGGAAAAGGTTATTTCAAAATCGGCCGGCAATGTTTTTACATAGGCTTTGGCGATTTTGATCCATATAACACCATCATCCGCAAACAGATACACAGGATCTTGATAGTTGCGTCCGACCGTTGCCGGGAATTCAGTATAGGTATAAGAACCGTTGTATTCTTCGTTGATTTGCGCAACCGACTTTCCGTTTACGAAAATGCAATTAACAACGTTGGGATAATCGGATTTGATTTCACTGAAATGGTAACCGATTGACCGCAGATTGCCGGCATTTTCCGCCAAAATACCAACCTGCGCATAATCAGCGCTATGGACAACTGTACCCTTTGAAAGTGTCAAACCATTTGGTTGTTCCGCACCCTCATGCTCAAACGAAGCAGTTTCAAAATTATACGTGAAGGTTTGGTCTTGGCCGTTTACATACAGAGTAGTTCCCGGCATCGAACGCAAGCCGCTTTTAAGAGTGATGATCAAATTTCCGTCACATTCGGCAATATAATCGTCCAACCACGCCTTTAAAATGCGTAGTTTAACGGTAGTACCGTTTTCGGCAAAGGGCAATACCGCCGTTTGATAGTTTGCCGAAACAGAAGCCGGGAACATCGTCCATGTGGTGCCGTACCCGGAAATATCCACCCGATTGATTTCAGCTAATGATTCGCCGTTTATCTCAACATATGGTAACAAACAGGCGCTACCGTATGCCGTATCAAAGAACTTATAATCATATCCGCCAAACACAGAGGAATCTGTACGAAGGTCGATAAAAGCATATTCCGGATGATCTGCAGTAGTTACATAATCCGCTACTCGCAATTCATCATGGATATCTGCAATTTGCGTCACCTTCTGAAATGCACCGGTCGACGAATAGGCATAGGTCACATCTGCGGAGGTTACCAATGTTTTACCGTCCTTGTTTGTCCAAGAAAAACCGGATTTCAACGTAAAGGTAAAAGCACCCTGAGGCAGATAGCTTGTTAAAATGCTGAAACGGAAATAGGGATTTTCACAGAATTCCATAATCGGACTGTAAATACCGCCGATATTCATAGGAAAAACGGAACCTGCAAAGGAGGTATCGCCGTTATGGTTTGCGTTTACAATATCGCGTGCGGAAACACCGTTAATTTCCACATAGCTCAAAACGTCGATACCGTTGACCGTCGGATTATCATTTGAGAAAAAACCGGCGCCGGATTCCGGTAAACAACTGTAATTACCGAGTTTTAAGAAGAGCGTAGTAGTATCTGCCGAGATAATCGTTCCGGCATCTTCAACCGTAACCGAATCAGTTATGTCAATAACCGTTGCAGCCACGGGCACCAACCCCGGCATTGTAAATATACTTGACAGTATGGCCAATACAACGGCAATACTCAATAAACGTTTTTTCATCAATATACCCCTTAAACAATATGCGGAAGGCTCTTGCTTCCGCATATTGCTTTTCAGTTATTGGTTTTTACGGAATGGCAATCAAACGATCGGCAGTATAATAGGTCTGCCCATCCTTAACAAGATATACGCTTACGACAGCGACCTGTCCTGACAGACTGCCTTCAGCCGTGCCCATCTCCAAAATTGAAAAATACTGTGCGTTCGGATTGATATCACTTGCATTCACAAGATTGCCATTAGCAATCAGTCCGGTATACACACAATCCAAGTAGACTTGGTACACATCCTCACCGACCGCAACCGTATAATAAATCGCATCGTAATCAGCGGAATCAAGCAACGAAACGAAACGAACGCCGTGTGCGGCCGAATTGGTTCTGTACTGATAGCCGACATTAAACATATCGTCCAATTTAACAGCACCGTCAACGTACTTAAAGCCCTTGCTCATCGTATATTTGGTTCCGTCAAGGCCAAAACTGAAATTCGGTAGGATCGATACCGTAAAGGAGTCCTTGATGGTGTTAAAATACGAGTTATTGATTTTCAGTTCGATATTGTTGGCACTAACAAACACAACGATCGGCATTTTGAAAGAATCGATAACCGATGCGGGGAAATAATTAAAGGTGTATCCTGCAGTGGAAACGGTCTGATTGATTTTTGCAACCGATTTACCGTTCACCAGAATTTTATCCAACAAATCATAGGCAACGGTCATGCCGTCATAGCCGATTGCACCAAACGCCGGCATTTCATGATCAAACACCATATTGAAGCATTGATAGCCTTCGGCATTTGCCGTATTTCCGACAGTCGGAATCGTAAAGGCTTCTTTACCGTTGTAGAATGCTGCGGCTGTATCACCGGTTTTTTCCAAGAAGAAGGTTTTGGCTTCCGGCACAACATAGGTTTTGCCGCCCAAATCGTACGTGAAATCCGCACCGAAGGTCACTTCAAAATCATTCGGAAGGGTTTTGAAATACGGCTTGGCAATTTTCACCCAGATAACACCGTTATCGGCAAACAGATAAACCGGGTCCTGATAAGCACGGCCGGCCGTGGCAGGGAATTCGGTGTAGGTATAGGAACCGTCATACTCATCATTGATTTGAGCAACAGATTTTCCGCCTACAAGCAGATTGGAGGTCACTGCCGGGAATGCGCTTTTTACTTCACTGAAATGATAGCCGATCTCAGGCAGATTACCGCCGTTTGCAACCGTAATGCCAACTTGTACATAATCGGCGGACGTTACAACACTGCCGGCATTTAAGCCGATTTCCTTTGCGGATTCGACCTTGGCGAAAGTACCGGTTGCATAGTTATAGGTAACGTCTTCAGAAACCGTCAGAGTTTCACCGTCATTGTTAGCCCATGCAAAACCGGATTTCAAAGTCACGGAAAAGGTGCCACGAGCCGCATAGTCATTTAAAATGCTGAAGCGGAAATATCCACTTTCACAGAATTCCATTACCGGGCTGTAAATTCCGCCAATGTTCATCGGGAAAGCCGTTCCGGTAAAGGCGGTAACGCCGGTTTGGTTATCGGTGACGATTGAACGGGCGGAAACTCCATTGATTTCCACATAGCTTAATACATCGATGCCATTGGTTGACGGATTATCATTTGAAAAGAATCCGCTTCCGTTGGTCGGCAAACAGCTATGATTTCCCAGCTTTACCAAAATAGTAGTGGTATCTGCCGAAATAGCAGTGCCAATGTCTTCCATCGTTACATTTGCGGTTACATCTACCGTGCCGATTGCAGATGCGGTCAAGCCTAATGCCGCAAACATCCCTAA
Organism: Clostridia bacterium; assembly: GCA_024404235.1. Classification (GTDB taxonomy): domain Bacteria; phylum Bacillota; class Clostridia; order Oscillospirales; family Acutalibacteraceae; genus UBA737. Next base: position 8,703 of record JAKSQF010000033.1, read on the forward strand.
AACAATTGCCATAGAAAGAATTATGCTTAAGAGTCTTTTTTTCATTTTTTCAGAACCTTTCTTATTAAGTTATATAGAAGCAATTATTCGGCTTTATAATTGCTTTATACCAAATTATACCTCATCCAAATCGACCGGCCGATTGAACTTCAAAGCCTTATCGGCACAGTAGCAGGTCAAATGGCCGTTGATGGAATCTTCGATTGCGGTACAAGAAATGGATGGTTGCTTGCCTTCGAGCAAATCGCAAAAATCAGCAACCAACCCCTTGTCGCCGCCGAAATGTCCACCGGTTTCCCCCTCGGTTTCATCGAAATTTACCGTTTCTTCGGTAAAAAGGGAGGTCTTCTTATCATACTTTCGGACAGTCAGTGTTCCATCCGAAACACTGCCCTCCAGTTCCCCTGCCGTTCCTTGAATCCAAATACTGCGTCCCGGCTTCATCGAGCCCAAAATCACCGTATGCACAGCCGTTGATCCATCGGCAAAACGGATGATTACGTTCTGATGATCCACAATATCAAATTCCTCGCACTTATAGATACAGCGGCCGTTTGGGTTATCGGTTTTTAAAGAAATTACCTTTTCTTCATCGGTAACATCCTGCCAGTTCTTTCCGGTGCATTGCCACGGATACCACGGCAACAAGCAATTATCCAAGTACATACTTTGCACGTCATAAATGCAACTTTTTCGGATTTCCTCCGGGCAATCTACCAAGCAGCGTGTTCCGCTTCCCTTAGGCGCATTGGCAGGGGTAAAGAAATCCCGACCGCCGTTACTTTGCACCGTTTTCGGCACCGTTCGGTTGTTGAACCAACAGACCAAATCAATATCATGGCAGCACTTTGCCAATAACAGTGAAGAACCGCAATTCTTTTCGCTGTTCCACTTGCCACGAATATAGGAAACAGACGAATGAAATGCCCCCACTCGCTCCGAAGTTTGAATATTCATAACCCGCCCGAGAACACCGCTGTCTATCAAACTTTTCACCTTACGGTAATAGGACGTAAACCGCAGTACGTGGCAAATCATCAACTTACAACCGTTTTGCTTTGCTACGTCACGAATTTTCAACAAATCCGCCCGATTGTTCGTAATCGGCTTTTCCAGCAACATATCATATCCCTGCTCTAAAAACGGAAGTGCTGTTTGGATGTGCATTTGATCCATCGTTCCATTGATAACGCAGTCGGCGATTTTGCCTTGTCTTAAAACTTCGGCAATATTGTGAAACAGGGCCGTTTCCGGAACATGGAACCGTTCTTTCATATAGCGCAGGCGTTCGTCGTCCGGATCAACTGCGGCAACCACCTGCATCCGCTTCAAAGCGTATACAGCCTCTTCGCAGTAAACGGTTGCACGGTCACCGCAACCAACGACCAAAACCTTAATTATTTCATTCATACTTCTGCTTCCTTTTGTTGCTTCCTCTTCGGTTTGAAAAGGAAAATACCCAATATTGTTGTCGCAAGCGTTAACATAGCGATTCCAACATAAGGCCAAAATCCGTCCAGAGCCTTATCCCAGTCGAACTTCCGTGAAGCCTTACCGGTAAAGTGTGCATACAAGCGGACATCACCGGTGGTGTTTTTCGGCAAAGCGGTTATTTTATGGGTATACTTGGAATCGGTATACCAACCCTCGAAATGACGTGAACCGTCCACGGCATCTTTCAACACAATTTCACCCGTTTCAACGGTATAAAAAATCGGATTTTCAGGATCGTTTTTACCACCGTCAAGGTCGTAGGTGATGGCATAACGAATCGGTGTCACAAAGCCGAAAACGGTCAAATCCGTAATCATACCACGGTCAAAATCCCCTTCGGTCTGCCAGCCGCTGAACCGATAGCCGCTCTCTGTCTGCGGATTCGACTGCATAACGGGGCGTTCCATAAAGTCGTATAGCTGCGGTTCGCCGTACATTTTTCCGTTTAAGAAATAGCTTACCTTGAATTTTTGATTACGGTTGCTCCATATATCATCAACCTTAGCAAATACAACGGAACCCGAAACCGTATAATACTTTAAACCGTTTCCGACAGTTCGTTCAACCAAGAATTCATTATTAAGTCCAACCTCAAGATGATCGGCGTCACTGTCACCGATGTTGGCAAGATATTGGTCATGAATGCGAATTTGCAACACATTTGATGAGGCATTCGCATAAAGAATTGCCGGAACCTTATAACTGTCAATTTCGGTCGAAGGGAACGTATCCCATCGATAGCCTTTTACCGACGCCGTTTGGTTGATTTCGCGCACTGTTTTTCCGTTGATCGTAACAAAATCCGCCAACGAGCCGCCAAAGGCATACGCATCATCCGGCAAATCCTTCAATACCGGATAATCCCCGAATTCCAAATAAACGCTGTGCGTTGTTTCGCCTTCGGCTGTCCAACCGAAAGCGGTAACCGAATCGGCAATATTGATCACGTCGCCATATCCCTGCCAAATTCCTTTTTTGTTTACGAAAGTTTGATCTTTCTTCAAACTGTAAACTGTCTGCTTTCGGGCAAAGGATAATCCTTGCTTAAAGGTGACGGTGACTGCATCGGCAGCAAATGATTGCAGATACCTGCAATGCATTCTTAATTCCAACGTATTACCGGAAATAAAAGCAATAACCGGCAGGCGGAAATAATCCATTTCAATTGCCGGGAAAGAATCAAACCGATACCCCTTTACAGAAGTGCTGCGATTGATTTCATTAACGCTTTTTCCATTAATATAGATATAATCAAAAATGTAACGGTACTCGGGTCTGTCAACAGCTCCGTAGTCAATACCCGAAGGCAAAACACCGTTTTGGAACGTGAAAACAGCACTTTTATACTCGCCGCTGTTTCCAAAGCTTTGCCATTTTGAAACCGTGATGTTTCCGATATCCTTTTCTACCGATTTAAGATAGGTATAAACCTTGGCAGAAAAGTTTTTATCAATCAGATAAGACTTTTTGCCGCTTGTCAAAAGCAATCCCTTTCGGATGCCGACGGTTACGTCTTGCCCACGCAATACCGAGGCGATATAATCGGTATGGACCTTAACCTCTAACGTATTGCCGTTTTGATAAACAATAATCGGTACACGGTACTTTGCATCGACCGATGACGGGAAGGTGTAAAAATGATAATTCTTAACCGAGGTACTGCGGTTGATTTCATTGACCGTTTTGCCGTTTACGGTAATATAATCACCGATGTACCGATATGCTGATTGATCCAGCACCCCGTAACCGATATTCTGCGGCAATATCCCTGCTTTAAAAGAGATGACTGTGTATTTCAGTTCGTTTTGATCACCTGTCGTATTGAATCCGGTAATGGTAACCCCGGATGAAACGACCGTAGGCTTATAATAGCGATATACCACATGGGAAAGCGCACGATTTGTGATGAAGGTGTTTTCGGCATTTTCTATGGTCAGACCCTTTTTCAGACCGATTTTGACGGTGGGATCTGCAGTATTCTGCACAGAGCGAATCAATGCATCCACATAATCACCGTGAATTTTCACTTCCAGCGTGTTACCGTTTTGCAAAACAATCACCGGCACACGGTATTTGGCATCTGCAGTGGACGGAAATGTGTAGAATTGATAATTTTTCACGTCGGTACTTGCATTGATTTCATTGACTGTTTTACCGTTGACAGTAATATAATCTCCGATATACCGATATTTTTCGGAATCAATAACCCCGTAGCCGATATCCTGCGGCAGTTCACCATTTTTGAAGGTGATAACCGAATATTTCAATTCATTTTTGTCACCGGTCGGCATCAATTCCGAAAACGAAACATCATTGGAAATATCAATCGGTTTATGATAACGGTATGCCACATAAGTAATCGTATTCTTCAACTGAACCGTCTGCGTTTCACTGCGGAAAGAAAGTCCTTGTAATAAGGCGATTTTTACGGTAGGATCCTCGGCAGTTTGTGCCGCTTTAATAAGTGGATCCAAATATGCAGAATGCATTTTGATTTCCAGTGTATTGCCGTTTTGATAAACGATAATCGGTAGACGGTATTTGGCATCTGCGGTGGAAGGAAAGGTTGAAAAAGTATAGTCGGAAGTATCTGTTTCGGCATTGATTTGGTTGATTGTTTTACCATTGACGGTGATGTAATCACCGATATAGCGGTACTTTTGCGAATCGATTACGCCATAACCGATATAGGCCGGAAATATTCCGAATTCAAAGGAGGCAATCGTATAGCGCATCTCGCCGGCATCACCGGTAGGATCAAAGCCGGAAAGGGTCACCCCATTAGAAATGTCCGTCGGTTCGGTATACCGATAAACCGTCGCAGAAACATCGGTCTTCAGTAAATACTGCTTTCCCCCGCTTACAAACGAGAGGCCTTTTAACACCGAAAGTGTGACGTCAGCTTCAGATGTTTCAGTTAAAAATGTTAAGTAATCATTATGGATTTTTACTTCCAGCGTAGAACCGTTTTGATAAACAATAATCGGCAGACGGTATTTGGCGTCTGCAGTGGAAGGAAAGGTTGAAAAGGTATAACCGGAAGTGTCGGTTTTGGCATTGATTTGGTTGACAGTTCTGCCGTTTACGGCAACATAATCACCAATAAATTTATAGTTCTCCCTATCCAAAACACCGTACCCGATATCGGTGGGCAAAATATCATCGGAAAAGGCAATAACCGAATACTTCAATTCATTTGCATTACCGGTTACCGCCAATTCACCAATGGTGATTTTATCCGAAAAGTCAACCGTTTCTCCATCCTTCAGCCAAGACTGACCCGACAGCGTAAAGGTTACTGTCTTGGAAGTGACACTTTGCAGGTTGCCCTTTTTTAAGGTTAAGCCTTGCAAAACAGATACCGTAATCGGCTGTTTTAGATCGGACAAATACTGTCGATGCACCTTAATTTCAACGGTGGATCCGTTTTGGAAAAGAATAATCGGCAAACGGTATTTTGCATCTGCCGTAGAAGGTAATGTTGAAAAAGTATAACCGGAAGTATCTGTTTCGGCGTTGATTTG
>JAKSQF010000034.1 GCA_024404235.1 Clostridia bacterium
ATTGATTGCAAGTGCCATCGGCATAGAGCTCCACGGCAAAGCCCACGGATAGGCGTCGCCGGTGCCGAGCTGTCTTTCAAGATAGTACTTGCCGCGGGTATCCTGTTCCATGTAATCCTGAATGGCGACTTCACCGTCCGAGGTTTTTACCTTGGCTTCGTATACGCTTTTCAGATTTTCAATGTAGCCGCTTTGTACCCAGCTGGGCCACTGTGCGAAGCTTCCGATATAAAGGTCGGAAAGGTTTTTGCCCGATTTCAAGCTGTTGACGGCGTTACAGTCCTGCGTAGCGGACGGGATCAACAGAACCGACTTGCCGGTTTCGGCCTTAAATTCTTTGGCGGATTCTTTGATCCAGTTATCGCCGTAAGCACCGGAATAGTAGGTGACGACGAGATCGTAATCTTCATAGTTGGCGTTGGCTTTTTTCAGACCGCAGGCCGAAGCGCTGACGGCAATTGCCGCTACCAATACAATTGACAGTACTCTTTTAATCATTTTCATTGCAAATTCTCCTTTATGATATATACGGTTTATCCCTTAATACCGCCGCCGAGGCTGACGGTCATAATTTTCTTTTGGAATGCGAAGTACAGAATCATGATCGGTACCAGCATGACCATAATGGTTGCGAACAACTCCGGATAGGTGTAGTTGGCGTTTTTAACGCCTTCGGAAATTTCCTGAACACCGACGCCCAGCGTTGTGTACGAGGGCAGGAACAGTCGCGGTCCGGCGTAGTCGTTCCACGTACCGATGAAGCCCATGACCCATTGTGCGACCAGCAGGTCTTTTGCCTGCGGAGCCAAAATCTGAAGGAAGGTTCGCCAGTAGCCGGCGCCGTCGATCATGGCCGCTTCGCTGTATGTATGGGAAATGTTTTTGAATACCGAGTAGAACATTAAGAAGCCGAAGCCGTATCCGCCGCAGGACTGAATGATCAGACCGAAGTGCGTATCGAACAACCCGATATCGTTCATCAGCTTATACAGATACGGTGTTCCGCCGGCAACGGCGACGAACATCGGCATAATGAAGATGAAATAAACAATGCCCTTCAGCTTAAAGTTGAAGCTGCCGACTGCGTGACCGACACACATGCCGAAAAAGACCGAGCAGGTCGGGATGGTGAGGGCCAGAATCAGCGTATTGGCCAGCATGGTGAAAATATCGTTCTGTCCGCTAAAGAGCGCTTGGTAATTCTTCGTGGAAAATCCTTTGAATTGCCACTGGTAATAGAAGAATTCGTTGTTGCCTGCCTTAAACGAGTTGATGGTAAGCCATACTACCGGCAACAGCAACGTAGCTGCATATATACAGAACAGAACGAAGAGAACGCCCATAGTGACGCCGTTCTCTTGTTTGATCTTTTTTCGTTTGCTCATTAAAATAAACAACCCCCCACTTTGTGCTATTGTAATTATAGCATTTACAAAATTATTTGTATACCAATTTTTATTCAATATATACAAAGATTTATACAAATTTTAAATTTTGTTCGGTATTCTGCGCTTTTGGAACGTTTTTCCTCAAAATCGCCTTGCTATGGGGCTCTCTGCGGTTTTTTCCGAAATTTTCCTTGACAGTATTTCGGCAAATGCATATAATATGGATAAGAGTTTTATATTCGGCAATACAAATTTTTATTAAAACGTGTGTTTTTTACACCGCGGCGAACGGAGTGTGAGTTATGGAAGAAATCATCGAAGCCTATGAGGAAAAAGATGAATCAGTCCTTGAGGACATAGAGCTGGTTTATCAGATCTGCGACCATCCGGTTTTGCTGACTTCTGCCCATTATCACAAGGTGATCGAAATCATCTACGCATTGGAGAATGATTTTATCGTTACCGTCAATGATGCGCAGTACACCCTGCACGAGGGTGAAATGATCATCATCAACGCCAAAGAAACCCACTCGGTCACCGTAATGGATTACGGCATGCACCGTTCCGTTGCCATCAAGTTCCTGCCGGAAACCATCTGCTCTGACCATCAGTCCTTGATCGAGCTGAAGTATATTATCCCGTATATCCTTTCCTTCTCGGATTTCAAGACCTACTACACCAAGGAAGAAGTCGAAAACTCCAACATCAAGCGGTATATCGAAAACATTATGGAGGAAGACCGCAAGCGGGAATATGCCTACAAATTTGCCATTCGCATCAACGTTTCGCACCTTGTTTTGGGTTTACTGCGCAAGATCCACATCACCAACCCGCTGAACGAGGATATTACCGACGAGATCCGCATTAAGTTTTCAAATATTTTCCAGTATATTTCGGAGCATTACGCCGAAGGGCTGACCGCCATTGAAATTTCAAAGATGTTCGGCCTGCGGCAATCGGCTTTTTCGGCCTATTTCAAAAAGCTGACGGGAAAAAGCTTTAACGAATACTTGACCTACATCCGCATCTGCAAGGCCAAGCGAATGCTGATCGACACCGAGAAGAACATTTCGGAAATTGCCTATGATATCGGCTTTGGCAACACCAGTTATTTTATCAACCGTTTCCAAAAGCAAATGGGCATAACCCCGCTGAACTTTAAGCGGCTTTATCAGGATCCGCCGGCACGCGTTTACTACCAGTTAGACAGTAACAACATCGCCTCGACCGAAGGCGGCGAAAAAGAGTAAATTTTATCCGAAAACACAAAAAGAGAGTCTGTTGCAAAACAGACCCTCTTTTTTATTGTTTTTCAACTCATTCGGTGATTTGGATTTCCTTTACGGTGCCGTCCTTGGCAATGGCAACGGTTTTAACCTCTTGCCCCGCAAAATCCAACGTGAATTTTACGCCGATAGCGGCAAATTCGACCGTGACCGTAGTGGGCTTACCGGCCGTTTCGGCCAAACGCAGGACGAGGTCTTCCCCGTTTTCGGCCTGCTTTAATGCCGAAACGCTGATATTCTTCTTATCAAGCGCAAAAGCGGAATATTCCTGCGGCAGGGTGCCGTCGTGGTGGGTTTCCTCCACCAGCGTGGGCGGGGTATTCAGCAATTTGCCGCAGTTGGCAATATCGGCAGTGGCATTTTCGGTGTGCGGGAACAAAATCAGGTTAAATTCCTGCTCGCCCTTATCCATCATTTCCATTTCGCTGTCACGGTTTTCGCCTGCAAAATGGTCCAAATATGCACAGGAACGCGCGACCATTATGCGCAGATCGTTACCAATGGCGCAATGGCTGTATTTACCGTCGTTGACGATGGCAAGGCCGGCGCCGTTTTCATCCGAAAGATCGACCCATTCGTGCGCCACGTCCTCTACCCCGTCGGCCTTCTTTTCAATAAAGCCGAACGGCAGAGAGCAGACCATTTTCGGTGCCTCTACGTTAACGGGGAACGACAGTTTGATCAGTTTGTATTCCTCGTCGACGTCCAGCATACAGCGAACGTGCAGTTTCGGATCGTTTTTATAAAGCGTATAATATTTTTTCAGCACCGAATTGCCGTATTTCGTGATCGACTTGACCGTGGCCCGCACCGGACCGTTTTCGATGACGGAAAGCGTACCCTCGCCGAACACCCCGATATCATCGTTAAATACGTTGTTGGCGTGCGACCAGGTATCGTGGGCGGAATCGTCCGCAACGATAGCCTTGCCGAGTTCGCCTTTTGCAAATTCACGGTTTTCTTCCTTCAGGAAATAGGACTTGACCGTACCGCTTTTTTCATCCAGCACGATTTTGACCTTGCTGTTTTCAAGGGTGGTTTCGGTAGCGCAAAGGTCGGTCGAAAAGTTGATTTGTACCGAGTTTTCCATCTTTCTGTAAAGATAGTAAACACGGTAGCCCATGGCGGGAAGTTCGACCTCGAACAGGCACTTATTGACCTGCCACACGTCGGAATAAGGTGCACGCACCATTTGGAACGGAACGTCGTTGCCGTCGGCGTCGACCACGCGGCTGACAAGGTGCGAACCGAAGCTGACGGTGGTTTTTGCCGCAAACGGATGCGGGTTGAAAACGATCATCGGCGAGCCTTCGCCCTCACGGTACCACAGACGGTCCCGCATTTCCGAGAAATCGGCATCCAAAAATTCGGTCGTTTTGATTTTTGAGGCAATGCGCTGAAGTGCAAAGTCGGTCAGCTCACGCGCCGTTTGACGGGCGTAACCGTAGGCGTTATAAACGTCGGTATAGGCATCTTTAATACAGCAGCCGGCAAGCACGTCGTGGAACTGATTAAACAGTACCCGCTGCCAAGCGCTTTGCAGGGTTTCGTTATGGCAGTCGCCACCGACAATGGCGTACGCGAGCGTATCATACATTTCGGCCGCCACCAGCTCACATTCGGCACGGCGGTTTTCGGCCTTGACACGGCTGTTGGCGCTGTAGCAACCGGCGGCGTGATGTCTTAAATCACCCGTAACGGTGGGCATTTCGGTATTTGCAACGTCGGCAAAGTATTCATTGGGTGTGGCATAAGCCGATTCGCCCTTTTTCAGCAATTCTTCGGCCTGCTTCAAATGTTCTTTCGAAGGGCCACCGCCGTGGTTACCGATGCCGTAGAACAGCATTTGCTTTTGGCTTTGCTTACCGTAACGGTCGATACGCTCGTCCCGAAGGTCGCCGCAGTATTCGTCCAAAATGCGGAACGCGGTAACAACACTGCCGTCCGAGCCGACCCACTTATGCAGGTTTTCTGCCGGAAGCGAGGGGCATTCGGTTTCGCGGGTGGGACGCATATATACGTAATTGTCGATACCCGACTTCTTAAACAACTGCGGCAAAGAGGCACTGTGACCGAACGAGTCTACGTTGTAGCCGGTTTTGGCACGCACGCCGAAATTTTCTTCAAAAAACTTTTGTGAATACAGGAAATGGCGGCAAAACGCTTCGCCCGACGGGATATTACAGTCCGGCTGGACCCACATTCCGCCGACAACGCCCCAGCGGCCTTCCTTGACACGCTGTTGGATTTCGCGGAACATATCGGGGTCGATTTTTTTGATCCAAAAATAATAACCGGCGCAAGCACTGGTGAATTTGTAATCCGGATATTCATTCATTCTGTCCAGAGCAGAGCGGTAAGTCGATCTGATTAAAGACAGCCCCTCCGACACCTTCCATTGCCAAACGGGATCCAGATGTGCATTTCCGATCAAGTAAAACTTACTGGCCATTTATGTACTTCCTATCATTTCGTATTGATAACGTCCTGTTGTTTCCGTTATCGCATAATATACCGTATTTTATTCTATACCGAAATACCTGATATTTCAATGATAATTATTAACGCAAAAATGCAAAAAATTATCGTTTTTTTTTTTTTTTGCCCCTTTTAGCGGGGATTTTCGCGCAAAATTCAAGTGACAGCGGTTGCAATTATCCGATTAAAACGCTATAATAAATAAAAATATTTACGGAGTGACCCTTTTATGTACGCAAATTATCACACCCATACCGCCCGCTGCAAGCACGCCGGCGGTACCGAGCGGGAATACATAGAATGTGCCATAAAGGCAGGCATGAAGGTGCTGGGATTTTCCGATCACGCACCGCAGATTTTCGGCACCGATTATGTTTCGGGCATTCGGATGCTACCCGAAGAAGCCCCCGAATACGTTGCCACCCTGCAAGCGCTGAAAAAGGAATACAAAAACGATATTGATATACACATCGGGTTTGAGGCGGAATATTACCCCGAAATTTTTGATAAACTGAAAAGCCTTTGCCGCCAAAACGGTATTGAATACCTGATTTTGGGACAGCACAGTATTGAAACCGACGGCACACCCGATATACCGTGGTGCAGCGCCGAAACCACCGACTCGGGGCGGCTGACACTTTATGTTGACCGTGTGATCGAGGCCCTTTCCACCGGATATTTTTCATACCTTGCACACCCCGATATTTTCCACTTTGTCGGCGATGAAAAAATCTACCGCAAAGAAATGGAGCGGCTTTGCGTGGCGGCAAAGTCGATGAACGTGCCGCTTGAGTACAATCTTTTAGGGGTTTACGGCAACCGCTACTACCCTGCCGACCGCTTTTTCGATATTGTAAAGGACGTACAAAACGATGTGATCATCGGATGTGACGCTCATTCGCCGAACGCCCTTTCCGATACGGTGGAATTGCAGGAAAAATCCCGCGAAAAATTGGAAAAAGCCGGTTTGAACGTGCTCAACATCCTGCCGTTTCGTAAAATTTGATTTTTTGCCAAATAACAACCGACCTCTGCCGAATGTTCGGCAGAGGTCGAATTTTTATATCCGTTATACGAAAGCCAAAACAACGCCGGGGTCGGATTGATCGTCTGCACCGTTGGCAGACGTGCCGATCTCACGCAAAAGTGCGCCGTTCACGGTCAGTTTTTCCCCTTGGAGCGAGCATTTTTCGGTGATATCCACCGCCGTGTCGCCTGCAAGATCCTGCGCCAGAATACGTTTGCCGACAAGAGGGCAATCGAAAACGACGGTCAGCTCTTCCACCGTGCCGAATACCCCGATCGGCTGATCGGCGGTGTGGTGCAGGGTGATTTTTGCCGGCGGCGTATGTCGTCCGATTTCGGCAGAATACCGCGGCAGTACCGCCACACAAACGGCACCGGTCGGGTTTTTCGAGGTGACGATATACGGTTTTTCCTCGGTCGGATATTCGATATACGGCAGGTCGCAGTTTCTTGCTACCAAGGACGGTGCGCCCTGCGGCACGTTGCGGTCGCCGTAGGTGGTGACCCAACAGTTTTTGCCGTCAAAAACCGAATAATCGGTCAAAATGTATTTGCCGAAGCGGGTTTCGCCGACGTTCATTGCAAACGGCGGTGCAAAGGCAGTGAGCCACCGCAATGCACGGATCGGCTCGGTTGGAGCCGGATAAAACGGTTTGCCGTCTTTTTGCCGCAGTTGATTGCGCATGACACCGGTTTCAAGTCCCAACGCGGCGCAGATGTACGGCTCGTCTTCGGCATTCAGCACCGTTTTACTGCCGATGCACTCCCCCAAACGCAGCATACTCTGCACACGGTCGAGTGTAGTCGGTACCGACAAAAACGGCGAAACGTCATAAGTGCGGAAAACGTCCGCAAAAGCGACGATTTTGCCCCACGTCTGCGGACGGTCGCCCCAATCGAAGAAGCGGCCGGACTGTTCGGGCGACTGATCCCATTGCTCGATACCCGAAACGGGCGGAGAAACGTCGGCGTGCTCCATAACAAGCTCGGGATATTCTTCATTTTTCCATTTACTCAGCTGACGGCGGAAAGCAACGTCGTTGCCGAAGCAACCCCAATCCACCTTCCAGTAAGCAATACCGGCATAGCGGGACCATTGCAGGCGCTCGCGCCAATAGTGTTCCCGTTCTTCGGGGGTGAAAAGATGCTCGGCCGTTTCCCCTTTGCCGCTGGCACTTACCCAAATGGCGGCGCCCTTCCAACCGTGGGCAACGACCCTGTCGGCCAGCTTTTTCAGGCGTTCCTGCGGTTCGCCCGTGCAGAACGGAAAGCGCTCGTCATTGACGATAAGCGACCCGAAATCGCCGTTATCGTTATTGGCAAGGCCAAAGGGCACGTCCCAGCCGTCGTCAAACAAAAAATAAAGCGACGAACGGATTTCGGGAAACTGATGGATCAACCCGTTTTCGCCGAAAACGAATTCTTCGCCCATGGCGTCCCGCGCGGAGCGGCCCGGTTGCGGGTAAAGGGCGCAATAATCGTTTTGCGAACTCCAGGTACAGAAATAGCTGTTTACGGAATATTTTTGCTGAATGAGGTTCACGGTAATTCCTCCAAGCAGTAAATGCAAATTACAAAGTCACCGCCACAGCACACTGCAGCGGTGACTTTTTGTTTCCCGTTAATTAACGGGTTTTATTGATGGTAAAGGTATCGACAACGCTCATATCGTTGGTGCGATAGGTGGTAATGGTGAACGAGGTATCGGTGATGTCGACGGAAGAAATCTGCGGAACGTTTTCCTGATTTCTGACAGCAACGTACGGATAATCCTTATTCGTCCAATAACCGCTGCCGCTGGACGAGTTGAAGCTGACGTACAGCACTTCGCCGTCGGCCGGATCGGTCACGCTGGACGGTACACCGCCTGCCGGAATGGTCGGGGTGGTGCCGTTCATCATATAGCTGCGGGCATAGTTGTGGTCGTGTGCAGAAAGCACCACGTCGATATCAAGAGCCGAGAATACCGGTGCCATTGCCGCACGGAACGGTTCCATTTCGCTTGCGTGTCCTGCGCTTGCAAAGAACAGGGTGTGGTGCATGGAAACGACCTTCCAACGAACGTCCGAATGAGCGGCGATGACCTCGGTCATAAACTGTTCGTGTTCGGAAACGTTCGAGTTATTGGAGTTAAGCGTCATAAACAGCACGTTGTCGTAAATGAACCAATAGTCCCCACTGCCGGCGCCGACCTGCGACGAAACACCGTAAGCGGAAACGTTCGGCATCTTGCAGAAGTTGGCATAGTTTACGCCAAGCTCGTGGTTGCCGACAACGGTTGCAATGGAGATCGACTTAAGAGCATCCGGAGCGAAGAAGCCACGGTACTGACTGGTAGACGGCTCGTTCGTCTGGTCACCCATGACGTACATAAATCCGGCATCGGGATTCAAAGCGCTGATCTTTTCAAGCGTATTCGTCCAACCGGCGATATCGTTCTCAACCGAGCCGCTCATACCGATCTGGGCGTCACCTGCTACCAAGAAGGAGAATTCGCCGTTACCGAAATTGGTGGTTTTGAAGCTGTAAATCTTCGACCACTGACCGGCGGCACCGATGCGGTAAACGTATTCGGTGTTGGGCAACAGATTGTCGATAGCGACCTGATTGATCATTTTGGAGGTCGTACCGCCGCCCGAGGTGACCTGCGCTGCCGTGGAGGCAACGTAATTCGTGTACTCGGTCGGGAAAGCGCGGCCGTTCATATCGGCCTTTTTGGCCAACTGCAGGGCGTAAACGTCGGTATCATCGCTGTACCAAACGACGGTACGCTTGGAAGCGTCCGATCCGACCTGCAGGGAAACCATATCCAAAGAAGTCGGGGTTGCAAGATACTTTTTCAAAGCCACGACGTCGCGAACGTCGATAACGCCATCCTGATTCATATCAGCCAAAACGGCGATCTGTTCGTCGACTTCCTCCAAGCCTAAGATAATGCGCTTCATGTTGACAAGGTCTGCGGCATCGAGGGTGCCGTTGTTATCGGCATCACCGTAAAGGATTTCGTCCTTAATGGCGGAAATCACGTTTTCTTCACTGCCCCAGAAGGTCATCATAATTTCGTTGGAAAGGGTGCAGGTGGTGTTGCCGGGGTTCGAAACGTACTGGCCGTTCTTATCGACAATGCCTTCTGCAACGTAGGATTCGGCGATGATTTCGCCGTCCATCTTGAAGTAGAGGTAATACTGACCCTTATGTTCGCCGTTCTTTACCTTCAAACGGGCAAACTCGATATCGTGCTTCGAGCCGGTCTTAAGCGGTTCGCTTAAATAGTTGTGCGGTGCAATACCCGGCTGCAGCCACAAGTCGCCGTTCGGGCAATCGTCTTCGTTACGCAGCCATGCGCCGAATACGTAGTCGATTGCATTGGAAGCGGTCTTATCGAAGGAGATTTGGAACTTCGGAACAGTACCGACCGTCCAGCGATAACTGAAGATGACCGAGCCTGTCGGAGAAGTCTTACGATAGGTAAAGAGGTTGGAGCTGTTCATCACACGGCTTTCGCCAAGGTATCTGCCTTCGAACATCAAGTCCTCGTAACCGATTTCGTCATAAGCGTAGTAGAGCGCATCCGGATCGGAACCGTCGTCGATTTCCTCACCGGGATCGATTTCGGTGTAGGGCAGGATGCGGGTGCCTTCAGAACCGTATTCTTCAATGAAGAAGTTATAGGCCATGGAAACACCGTCGCCATAAGTACCGTTTGCGGCAACGCCGTCATAGTAGTAGCTGGCAACTTCCTTGCCGTCAACCTTTAAGTATACGAGATACTTGCCGGCATTCGGGCCGTTGAGTACCTTCAAGCGACCGTATTCAACGTTATAGGTCTTGCCGACCGCAAGCGGCTCGGTCATTTGAACGATGTTGGAGCCGTTGGCCGGGTTGATGTGCCATGCACCGTTCGGGCCGGCCACTGCACCCAGCGTACCCATATTCGGGTATTTGATCGACAGGCAGAACGGATAAGAGCCGTTCTTATCGAGATAAACGTTCATCTTAGCGGGGGTACCCGTCGTCCAGCCGTACTTCAACACGACCGAGTGCGAGGGCGAAGTGCCGATATAGGAGAACGGGGTCAAGCCGGTCAATGCCGTCTGTGCGCCCAAGTGGCTGCCGTCCTTCAAGAAGTCTTCGTATTCCACTACATCGTAAGCATCATACTTTTCGTTTTCGGGCGTAGCACTGATCGTGGTACCGGCAACGCCGTGAACTTCAAAGGTGATGGTGTTGTTCAGCTGAACGCCGTCACCGTAGGTGCCGTTAGCGCCAACGCCGTCATAATAATCGCTGGCGACCAATTCGCCGCCCACCTTGACGTAAATATAATATTTACCGGCATTTTTGCCGCTTGCAACCTTCAAACGACCGTATTCAACGTCGTAGGTCTTACCGGTAACAATGGGCTGAGTCATATCCGTCAGACCCGCTTTGGCGGGGTTGAGGTCCCAAGAACCGTTCGGGCCGGCAGTAGCACCAAAGCCGCTTTGATTCGGATATTTTACGGAAAGCGAGAACGGGAAGCTGCCGTTCAGATCCGGATAGAGGTTGAATCTTGCCGGATTACCTGCCGTCCAGCGGAACTTGAAGGTGTAGGAGTAGGACGGAGAGGTAGCGTCGTAGGTAAAGGTCTTTGCACCCGTTACGTCGAACGAGTTGCCGACCGGCGTGCCGTCAAACTTCAGGTTTTCGTAGGTGATTTCGTCATAAGCTTCGTAGTTTTCCGGAATTTCAACGTCGGCAAAACGCTGATCGCCAAGCTGTGCACCGCCAAAGTACACAATGTTCTGCATACTGTATCCGTCGGTGTCGGTGTAGTAGGAGGTGTAACCTTCCCCTTCAATTTGGCCGTTGATTTTTACGTACACGTAGTACTTGCCTTTGTTTTCGCCGCCGGTAACCAGCTTACGGCCGAGTTCGATATCGTTCGTGCCGGCTATAATGGGCGCCATGATACGGGTGGACGACGTAAGATCGTCTGACAACTGATAGCAGAAGTAGAGATGATCCGCACGGGCCCAGATACCGAATTTACCGTAGTTCCAGTTTTCGTCAAAGCTTACGTTGAACAGGGTTGCATCGGCAGCATCCAACTGATTTTTGGCCTGCCATTTGAACTTAAGCACCACAGAGTGGGATGCAGAATCACCGGCGTAGGTTTTCGGGCCGGAGGTCAAAGAATTGGAGAAGTTGCCGGGATTATACCCTAAGGTGGAAAGGGTCAACGTATCGAACGTATCATAGGTTTCGGTGCCGTCATCGCCTTCTTCGCCACCTTGTTCACCGCCTTCTCCACCGCCTTCGCCTTCCTTCGGCGTGATGGCGGCAGTATAAAGTCCCTGAACCTCGGCATCCGAGTAGACCTTATCCTGAATGCGGACAAAAGCGATTTCGGAAGCGGTACCGTCACGGAAACCGCCGGAAGCGTTCGTGTTACCGCCGATATAGAAGGAATTGCTGTTGAATCTCAGCGTGGTGGAATCGGGGTTGGAATAATCAACGTAATTACCGTTGACGTAGCCACGCAACTGACCTCTTCCGCCGTTGGCTTCCGGATTCCAAACAGCAACCACGTGAACCCACTGATTGGTTACCTTGGAGCCCGAGCCGAGATACAGCAAACGGTAATCCTTGGTGTCGTTTTCGTAGCTTTGCCAGTATTCAAAGCGGCTGTCAGAAACAGAATATTCAGTACCGAAGCCGCCGCCTGCCATACTGGAGGCCAAGTCGGTATCACTACTCGGTACACGGGGCAGTTTATACAGGATTTCATAGGTATAACCGCCCTGCATCTTGTTCAGCGAGCCGTTCGGGATGGTGTAACCAAGACCCGATTTGCCGTCGAAAACAGCAACCTGACGGTTGAGGGTGGTATCTTTTTTATAGGTTACGGACGAGCCGGTACCTGCAATGGAAGCAAGACCGCCCAATTCCTTGTTGCCCTGCGAGAAGTCAACAAAGAAAACGTCTTCATCCGGATAAACAACGTCGTCCGGAATATTGGTAATCTTATTGCCCTTGCTGCCCCAGTCGGCAAACAGGATTTCGTTGGAAATTTGGCAATCGTTCGAGCCGGAGGTGTAACCGCCATTCGCGGCAACAGCCGAATAACCCGAGGCAACCATTTTGCCGTTGACCTTCAAATAAACGAGGTACTGTCCGACAAGCGCCGCCGAGCCTTCAACCACCTTCAAGCGGCCGAATTCGATATCGTAGGTGTCGCCCGGTTTTGCCTCTTTGGCGAAATCGACCAAACCGGCATTTCCGGCATCGGGTTTCAAGTGCCATGCACCGGTCGTTCCGGCGCTGTAAGAGTTCGGCTTTTTGACCCAAACACCGAACGGGTAGGACATACCGTCGCCGGACTTATCGAACGAGAACTGAACGCCCGTTTCTTGGCCGACGATCCACCGAACCTTTAACACCGCCGACTTTGAAGCTGAGGTAGCGTCATAGGTAAAGGTGTTGCCGCCGTTAATGGTGTATTCTGCGGGAAGAGCTGCGCCGTTCTTCTTGAGGTCGGCGTAGGTGATCTCGTCATAGTCGTCGTAGACTTCTTCAATGTTGGCTTCTTTATCAAGCTCGGTAAATTTGACGGAGTGATAGTTGTAGTTATCGAGATCGTTTTCGTCTAATTCGATAACACCGTAACCGCGGACGGTTTCTTCACCGTAGCTGCGGTAGGTCATGCCCGGAACGGCAGTCATGGTGATGCCGTCATAGGTGCCGTAGAAGTCGTTGAGGTGATCGTGGCCGGTAAAGACGTTCTTTACGCCGCCCATGGCCTTTAAGGTGTTGAATTCGCCGGTGTTGTTGTAGTCATAGCACGGGCAGGGCCATTCACCGACAACGCCGGTAGTAGTATCGGCCGCACGCAGGACGTACTTTTTGCCGTTGTAAGTCTTGGTGCCGTTGGGATCTTCCTTCAAAAGGTTGTAGATTTCCGGCATCGGAATATGCTGGAACACGAAGGACGGTACAACCTGACCTTCGGCCGCAGTAATTTCATCCTGCTTCTGTTGCATCCAAGCCAACTGGTCGGCGTGCGGATTATCGTAACCACCGCTGGCATCGGACGGATTCTGATAGGTGTTGGAGTCTACCATCCACAGGTTGAAAGCCATACGGCTTCCGTCGGAAGAGTAGATCGGCACGTTACAGGTACCGGTACCGAAAAGGGACGGTACGGGGTCGGTCGTACGGCAATCGCCGATCGTCTGATAAACACGCAGCATGGCGTCCTTATCGGTACGCTGACCGCTGGTTGCACTTTGGTCATCGTGGTTACCGAAAGTGAATGCATACGGAATGTTTGCATCAACGATCGGTTGCATAATCTGTTCAATG